>CAYLIN010000014.1:0-17661 GCA_964383725.1 uncultured Azospirillaceae bacterium
TGGCATATACATCTGCATTTTGAAGAGAGGTTATTGAGTGATACGTAATAACAGGCTCTTGGCCAGCCAGTGATAAGACGTGTAATCCTATTTGACCACTAAAATTATCAATCCCCTCAACATTCATCCCACATTTGTCATAAGTAGAATGACATGAATATTTATATGTGTTATTATACGGATTATCAGGATTAAAATTGCCCACTTTATCGTAAGAACTAAAGCTCAACTCTTTAAGGTTCACAATCTTAGCGGATTTTCCGTCTTCCGAAATCCAAGTAACCACACCTGCGACAGTTTTATTCTGGGAACTATCATAATTGTCTGCTGAACCGTAACTCAAATCAGTATACATCACATCACCGATTTTAGGCGTATTAACTCCGTTAAAACAATTTTCTAAAAGTTGGAAACACCGGATTGCATACTCGATATCTTCAGTCTCATCGCTCCGGTAACCATTACTCATATAGAATACCCATGAAGAGTAATCACCCAACTCAGACGACGACCAATAATCATCATCTAATTCTTCAGCTTCGACACCTTTTCCTTTTAAGGTTGAAAGAGCGTCATTAATCAAAATCTTATTATCACCCGTCGCTCCGGAGGAAGTTCCGTAATAATTTCCCCCTATTTGCGAGGTATCAATACCATAAGCCTCTGCCCATTCACCAATTGCCGGCAGATACCATTGGCCTTGCCCGAAATAAGCATCCGTCTTACTACCAACATAAAACTGATTCGCCGCCGTTGCGGCTAAAGCATCAGCACCAATCTCTTTCAACAAAGCATCTGTATTGGCACGTCCGTTATAAACCGAGGAGTTTTTATCATTAAATAGCGCTGCATTCTTTTCATAAGGATTATATATTTTCTGCGCGTTTTCTCCCTCGACCTGAATCCCTGACAAAGTATCAATAGTTCCATTGCCTCCCCCCGCATAAACACCTGTTGCATTATCTCCCTCAACATTAATTTCGACCGAGGAAATATCCGTTTCACCAGACACATTAATACCAATTGCATCCATTCCCTGAACATTAATGGTAACAGAGGAAATATCAGCTTTACCAGACGCATTAATACCTTGTGCATTATCACCCTCAGCATTAATTTCGACCGAGGAAATATCCGTTTCACCAGATGCACTAATACCGATTGCATCTATTCCCTGAACATTAATGGTAACAGAGGAAATATCAGTTTCACCAGATGCATCAATACCGGTTGCACCTACTCCCTGAACATTAATAATAACAGAGGAAATATCAACACCGTTAGTGTCAATAGCTGCGTAGTGAAAAGGATTTTTTGTTCCCGTAAAAGTATATTCAACATTTAAATTACGAATTGTCGCATTTTTCCAAAATTTAATTGCTCTACTCTCGCCGGTATAACTTATCGTATGGCCGTTACCATCAATGACAACATTGTTCTTGAGAACACTCAGTGTGCCATCCAATATTACATCGTCCGCCAAAACATACTTGGCACCGTCTTTCATCATCCCCCTAATTTGCGACGCTGTCATATCTGCGGTTATAACAGTATATCCCTCGGCTTCAAATTCACTAATATCACGGGTTGTCAACTCAACAGATTTTTTCGGTTCCTCCATAGGATTTTCTGGCTCAACCACTTCCTCTTCGACAACAGTTGTTTGCGGTTGTTGCAAGGCTTGTTCTGTAACAGAACGCATTTGTTCCAAGATTTGAATACCGACGTCCACACCCTCGGTGGCTGCCTTAATAGTTTGGATTCCTTGTCCCATGGCATCTAAAAGAACAGATAAGTCTCCGGCTCGGTTATTCAAACTGTTTGCCGCATAATAGGATGAGGGATTGTCCAGAGCTGAGTTTACTTTCAGTCCCGTGGCCAAACGCTTCTGAGTGGTTCCAATTAATGCTGACGTATCTTGCAACGCAAGTAAATTGGCTCTCATTGACGATGTCAACGATATTTCATTCATAGTCCGCACCCAAACAAGTTACATTATTTTTTAGTATACCTCAAAATGGTTAACAAAACAATACTTTTTTGAGGTGCTTCGACAAAAAACATATAACAAAAAAGGCACCAGATTGATGCCTGTGTTTGATAAAAATAAATAACCATTATTTACAACAAGATGTTCTTTTCAAAACATAATTCTTAGCCCAAGAACCTGTTGTCAAATGGCGTTGACTATCCAAACGACGCAATTGATTCTTTTCTACCAAGAAATAAGCCGGTTCGCCGTTGAGAGGCACAATTTTAACAGTATTACCGTTAACAACATAATTTCCCTGCTCAGTAAAAATGCTATCCGGCTGACCGCCATATTGCGTAATTGAATTAAATTTCTTATTCTGATTTAGTTGGATAGTGGTCAAAACTTTTTCACCGGATGCGGTGGAAGTCATACCTTCAAATGTACCGCAATAAGCTTCCGGACGTCCTTCATAAGTAGCACACGCAGCCAACAAAGCTGTTGCAGCGGCAACTAAATACACTTTTCTCATAAATTTTCCCCTTTTAACACTATTGATAAAATCAGACGTCATAGATTTAATCATCAAGCGTTAAAATTCAATCCCCAAGCAGCATAACGTCCGGCATCTTCCTGCCAATTTTCACGAACCTTAACAAAGAGGAATAAATGCACTCGCTCTTCAAACAACTCTTCTATTTCTCTGCGTGCTGCCTGCCCGATACGTTTAATCATGGAACCGCCTTTTCCCAAAACAATCACCTTTTGATTATCACGCTCAACATAAATTGTAATTTCAGCACGAACAGAACCATCTTCCCGACGCTCCCATAATTCCGGCTCAACAGTCAGTGCATATGGCAACTCCTGATGTAAAAAAAGAAAAAGTTTTTCTCTCACAATCTCTGCTGCCAACATCTTCAAAGGCATATCAGACATCTGTTCTTCAGGATAAAACCACGGGCTTTCCGGCAAATTATCCGCCAGATAATGATAAAATTCATCCAAATGCTGCCCCGTAACAGCCGAAACAAAAAAGGTTTCCGTAAAATCAAACTCGGCATTCAGCGCCGCACTCAATCCCAAAAGTTTTTCTTTTTGCACCAAGTCAACCTTGTTCAAAACCAAAACAGCTTTCATCTTGTGTTTGCGTAACTTGGCAATAATACTGCGTGTTTCATCATCAAAACCTCGTTTGGCATCAACAACCAACACGATAATATCAGCATCAGCAACACCGCTCCAGGCAGAACCGACCATAGCACGATCAAGACGTCGCTTCGGCTTAAAAATCCCCGGCGTATCAATAAAAATAATCTGCGTATTCTCAAAAATCCCGATTCCTCGAACCAAAGTCCGCGTCGTTTGAACCTTGGGAGAAACAATCGAAACTTTTGACCCGGCAAAATGATTGGTAATTGTTGATTTTCCGGCATTAGGAGCACCAATTAATGCCACAAAACCGCAACGTGTCTTTTTCTCTGATAAATCCGGAGTCATTACTTCAGTTTCCCCAATAATATGGATGCCGCAGAAAATTCAGCTAACTTTTTACTCCGTCCTTTTCCTATCGCAAAATAATCTTTCCCAACAATAACCTTCATTGAAAACACAGGAGCATGCTCACTGCCTTCTCGCCCGACAAGCTCATAAACCGGTGCTGCCAAACCTTTTGCATGAGCCACTTCCTGCAATAAGGTTTTTGCATCTTTAGGAGGGGCAATATTCCGATCAATCAGCTCGCGCCAATGATTATTAACAAAAGAAAGAGCCTCTTCAATACCTCCATCTACATAAATCGCCCCAATCACGGCTTCACAAATATCACATAACACATTTTCATTATCGCGAATATCAGCAGACGCCACAAGCATATATTCTCCCAAATGAAGCGTACGCCCAACTTCCGCAACGGTTTCTTTACAAACCAATCCGGTAAATCTTTGCGAAAGTCCGCCTTCAGGATCTCTCGGAAAAAGCTTATACAACAGCGAAGCAACAGCCACACCAAGTACTCTATCCCCCACAAACTCCAAACGCTCATAATTATGATCAACATGAGAATTGACACTGGCATGGGTCAAAGCCTTTTGCAACAACTCCTGATTTTTAAATTTATATTTTAATATCTGCTCTAACTTTTCCATTTCCTTCAATCCGAAAAACAGGCGGGCTATTGTCAATCCTGTGCAATGCCCGCCGTTACCTAATGAATTGCGTTAAACAAACGTTCCCAACGTATCATCTTCGGCCAAACCCAAGGCTTGTACCATTCATCCCCATCATTATGAGAAAAGAACAGAAACCGCGCCTTGCCGACCAGATTTTCAATAGGAACAAAACCAACATTTACACGGCTGTCATCTGAACGATCACGATTGTCCCCCATCATAAAATAATTTCCCTTAGGCACTTCAATCTCATCAAAATTATCATAAACTTCACTGTCCGAAATTTCTATAATCTCATGTTTTACCCCATTAGGTAAAGTTTCTTCATAATGACGATAACGTTCAGCATTTCCGACCGGAGTACGAATGACAAAATCATCCAGTTTATCGCGTTTAACCTTTTCTCCATTGATATACAAGCGACCATTTTTCAGCTTAATCTTATCTCCGGGCAAACCGATAACTCTCTTAATATAATCAGTCTTATTATCTTGCGGATATTTGAACACAACAACATCACCACGCTCCGGAGCTTCTTCCATAAGACGCCCCTCAAATAAAGGCAAACTCAAGGGCAATGAATGCTTCGAATAACCATAAGAATACTTGGATACAAACAAATAATCCCCCACATACAGTGTCGGATACATTGATCCCGAAGGTATCTTAAACGGTTCAAACCACAGTGTGCGAATAATAATCGCTATCATAACCGCATAAAAAACCGTTTTTAGTGTATCCCAAAACCCTTCATCTTTATCCATCAGTATCCTCTTTTCAAAAAATCAGCTTTTTCTGGCTGACATAATATACACTTTTTTTGAATACACAACTATAAAATTTCAATAATAACAACTGCTTGCGCAAATGGAAAATCATCACTCAAAGACAAGTGCAACAGGATCTGTTTTCCACCACTCAATAAATTCAAGCGTTCCAAGGCTTTTCCATGCAAATTCAGCAATGGTTTCCCCAATTCATCATGTGACACTTCAACATCTCGAAGAGAAATTCCCATTACAAACCCTGTTCCCAATGCCTTAACAGCCGCCTCTTTAGCCGCAAACATTTTAGCCGCTTTAGCAGCCAAACGACCGGAATGAGCATTGCACATTTCCAAAACTTTACGTTCTTCATCAGTAAATGTTTTTTCTAAAAAACGCGTCCCAAACTTTTTAAGAGCTGTCCCAATCCGTTCAATATTTACAATATCCGTTCCAAGTCCCAAAATCATTATTTTTCCCTAATCTTAAGTCTGTAGCGCCTTTGTTCAAGCCATTGTTTCACAAAAATATATGTCATACCACCGATGATAATACAAAAGGGAACACATCCCACCATCATCGGCCACAGAATAGGCCAAATATCCTGAAAAAACAAGTCAAAATCGAAATTAAATAAAGCTTTTCCTGCATTATCAAAAAATACGGCAAAATCAACAGGTGTATGTTCAATCCCCAAAATCCACCGACCTGTATAAAGCGTCGTCAACCAAATAACCGGAAATGTCCACGGATTACCGACAATAGTCCCCAACGCAGCAGCCAATATATTTCCTTGAACAATCCATGCTATAATAACAGCCAACAAAGTATGCAATCCGACAAACGGCGTTAAAGAAACAATTACACCGCAAGCAACACCGGCCGCAATTGAATAAGGCGTCCCCTTCAAAGCTTTCAACTTAGCTGCAATTTTTTGCCAATTTTTCTCAAATTTATTCCACACAACACCTCTCCGCTCTAAAAAAGATGAGTATAATATAAACAAGCAATATCAAATTTAAAGGAAGCTCATTTCCCCTTGCATTTTAGGATGACTTAAATATAATACAAACAAACATAGATTATTCAGACTTATTATAACCATTTAAACAAATTAGTATGAAAAGAAAACGAAAATCAATTGAAGAGCTCATTCGTCTGGGAGAAGCGTTGACTTTGAAAGAACAAAAACAAATGCTCAAAATGAGCAATGCGGCATCTCTCCTAAAAGCCTATCTTGATAACGACCATATTCTTGACATAGAGGCTGAAATAGAAATTTTTAACCAGCCCAATGCTAAGAAACTGGCAGAAATCTACATTAAAAAACATTTTGGATTTAGATTTGATGCGGAGAAAGAAATGCTCCAACATCCCGACGCTATCTACTTTGTTAAACTATACCAACAAATGAGATACCGTTTCCATCCCGACAATGAGGAGGAATTGTTCTCTCTGCCTAATACCGCAGAAATCGCTGAATACTATCTTCAGTGCAACCTTCGTTTCAAAAGTTTTGCGATGAAAAAAGTATTCGCACTGCCTAACGGAGTAGAACTTTTCAAGCGTTACATCTCTTACACCTACCTTTCCGAAAGAGAACAGATGCTGATACTTGACTTGCCCAACGCTCTGGACTTTTTCAAGTTATACGTTACCAAAGCACCTTTCTGCCACGAGGCTCAGCAAAAATTGGCTGCTCTTCTCTAATCAAAAACCCCGTTGAGATTATCAACGGGGTTTTACTTTTCTACTAAACCCTAAAATCTGTATTAGTCACCAGCAGAACAAGCTTTGAAAAAAGGTTGGAAAATGAGTCATATAATAAGAAATCAAGGCGAAAGTACCGAAGCGTACAAAAAGTACGTGAGGACACTTTCGTCCCGCAATTTCTGTATTAGATGACCATTATACAACCTTTTTTAATTGGCGCGGGCAACATACGACACAGCTTTCGACGCTTTCAATGCGGCAATAATGTCTGTGAGATGCTTTAAATCTTTAACCTCTACATCAAGAAGAAGCTCAAAGTAACTGACTGTGCGATTGGTTATGTTCAGATTGGAAATATTGCCATTGTTGCGAGCAATCATATTTGACAACTCGCCTAAAGTTCCCGGTTCATTAGTAATCATCACCTTCAGACGCCCGACATGAGGTCCGTCTTCTGCCGCTTCTCCCCAAGAAATATCAAGCCAGCGCTCCGGCTCATCGGCATATTTTTCCAACTGTTTACAATCAATAGTATGAACGGCAACACCTTTTCCGGTTGTCACAATGCCGACAATTCTATCCCCCGGCAACGGATGACAACATCCGGCGAAATGAACAGCCATTCCCGGAATAAGCCCTTTGATTTTAAGCGGCTCTCCTTTTGATTTGCTTTTATGAGTTGATTTGCCGAAACTGGGCATTTTGAAGGACTTAACAACCTTTTCAAGTTTAGACTGTTTATAAGCCGGATAAACAGCCTTCAAAACATCCCAAGCCGTAACCAATCCCTCGCCGACTTTCGCATATATGTCATCAATAGATTCAGCTTCAAAATTCGGAAAAACATTAACCAGAGCCTTTTCATTAAATTCCAGATTTTCGCCTTTAAATGTTCGTTCCAACAATTGCTCACCCAGAGTAATAAATTGATCTCTTTTATGAGCGCGAACATAACGACGAATAGCCGCCTTAGCTTTTCCGGTAACAACAAAACGATCCCATTCTGTAGACGGATGCTGAGCCTTAGATGTCAAAATCTCCACCTGATCACCGTTTTGCAAAACCGTGCGCAACGGACGGATTTCACCATTAATCTTCGCTCCGACACAAGTATCACCGACAGAAGAATGGACGGCATAAGCAAAGTCAACCGGAGTGGAATTTACAGGCAACCCAATTAAATCCCCCTTAGGTGTAAAGCAAAATACCTGATCATTATACATTTCCAACTTGGTATTTTCCAAAAATTCCTCTGGATTGGATGCCTGTTCCAAAATCTCCAACAATTCGCGTATCCAGCGGAAATTTCGACCGACAACCTTTGTGCCTTGTTTATATGCCCAGTGTGCAGCCACACCTTTCTCCGCCACTTCATGCATTTCCTGTGTACGAATCTGCACTTCAATTCGAGTATTTTCCGGCCCGATAATCCCCGTATGAATAGATTTATAACCATTAGGTTTCGGAGTAGAAATATAATCTTTAAAACGACGCGGCACCATGTGATATTTACTGTGCACAATACCAAGCGCTTGATAACACGACGCCACATCATCAACAATAATGCGAAAAGCCATAATATCGGATAATTGCTCAAAAGACGCATTTTTAGACTGCATTTTACGCCAAATGGAATACGGTGATTTTTCACGACCGGAAACCGATGCTTTAATATCATTTTCCGCCATATCTTTTTCAAGCTGAGCAATAATCCGCGGAACCAGATTGCTTCCTTGTTCACGCAAAAAATTCAAACGAGCCTGAATAGACTCATAAGCATCCTTGTGCAATTCGGCAAAAGCAATTTCTTCCAACTCACTTTTAACAGACTGCATTCCTATACGTTCAGCCAGCGGCGCATAAATATCCAAAGTTTCTCTGGCAATACGGGCTCTTTTCTCAGGTTTCTTTAAAAAATGAAGCGTCCGCATATTATGCAGACGATCAGCTAACTTAATCAATAAAACGCGAATATCTTCCGACATGGCCAGAAGTAACTTGCGAAAATTCTCAGCCTGTTTATTATTGACAGACTTTTGCTCAATCATAGCCAATTTGGTCAAACCATCAACAATTTGTGCGACTTGTTCACCAAATAAACCTTTAATTTCTTCCACGGTTGTATCTGTATCCTCAACCGTATCATGCAAAAGACCGGCCACAACAGAGGCACAATCCAACTTAAATTTCGTTAAAATACCGGCCACTTCCACCGGATGAGAATAATAAGGGTCACCGGAAGCACGCAACTGCGCCCCGTGTTTTTTCATTGCAAACACATACGCCCTGTTTAATGCATCTTCATCAGCATCAGGATCATAGGACTTAACCAAATCAACAAGTTCATATTGTCTTAACATCTTCCAAGCGACTCTTTACTATTCATAAAAAAAGAATTCCGAATTTTAGACTTAACACTCTTTTATTAAATAAGTCTAAATTTCCGGAATTCTTATTGCAAGAATTATTTGAAAAAATTATTCTTCGTCAAAATCTCCATCGGCACCAAAGGCATCATCAAAACCACCTTCATCATCCATACCGACATCCAAATCGCCATCCATATCAACGTCTGCATCCAAATCAAGCCCATCATCATCACCATGAACTTGCATATTATCATCTAATTCAGCATCAGGCAACAAACCGGTAAACTGTTCATCTAAATCAGCCAATTCTTTTTCAGCAGCCAAAATTTCCAATTCTTCCTCTTCAGGTTCCTCAACTTCAACATATTTTTGCAAACCGAGAACCAGAGACTTTTGCAATTCTTCAATACTGACAGTTTCATCAGCAATTTCACGCAAAGCCACAACCGAATTCTTGTCATTATCACGAGCAACAGTCAACGGAGCACCGGCAGACAAATCTTTTGCACGTTGAGCAGCAACCATTAATAGTTCATAACGATTCGGAATTTTATCAATACAATCTTCAACAGTAACGCGAGCCATTTTATTATCCTTACAAAAATTAAACGATTTCTGGGAAAATGTATAAACGCAATAAAACAACAATGCAACAAAAAAATTAAAAAAACATTCAAAATCAAGCAGATAAAAAAGATAAACATTTTATTTACCGATTCTGTTTTATAGTAGCTTCAGGAACAACAGCAGAAAGCTTTTTTATGTTTGTTATTTTAATTGCGTTTTTATCACCTTTTTTCCACGCCCTTGCCGGAATTATTGAATGTCGACTATTAAACAAATTCTTTAAACACCCGGCCCCCATGATATTCTACGCCTCACTCATGAGCTTTCTTTTTCTGCCCTTTTTATTTATTTTCGGCACGCCGACACTTCCTTCCCCTCTGGCCTTTTGCTGCTATTTTATATTGGCGGCAATAGATGTCATCTATCTCTGGCCATACTATAAAGCTCTGAGACAAATGGACACTTCCGTCGTTGCGGCTTTGTTCTCTTTAGGACAAATTACAATTCCGGTACTGACATGGCTCTTACTAAACGAAAAACTGCACTTGTCACAATACGCCGGCTTTTTTATTATCATTTCATCTTCGGTTATTCTGAGTATCAATAATTTCCGCATCCCAAAACTTAATCACGCTTTTTATTATATGCTGGCCGTTTCATTCATTCGTGCATTTTACGTTGTGCTGGAAAAATACGTCCTGACCATCAATGACAATTGGATAAACCTGATGATTTACACCAATATTTTAACGGTGTTACTTCCTTTTTCCTTACTATTTCATAAGAAAATGCGCAAACGCATCAAAAAAGGAATACAACCATATTTCAGCAACCTGGGCTTTTTCTCCATCAATGAACTATTTTGTTTCTTGGAAATGGCAACCGCCGCTTTTGCCCTATCCAAATTATCAGCTGTTACCAGTGCCTCCATCAACGCTTCAGCTCCAATATTTTTATTAGGGATCAGTTTCATATTACGCAAAACATTCCATGTCCATCTCTACGAAAAACTAACACCTCAAATCATGACCAAAAAACTAATCTGCTTCTGTGGCATCATCAGCGGCATTATATTGGTAGTGCAATAAATACAAAAAAACCTTGCAGTCAGCAGGAAAAGTTGTATATTGAGTTCACTGCGGGCGTAACTCAGGGGTAGAGTGCGACCTTCCCAAGGTTGAAGTCGTGGGTTCAAATCCCATCGCCCGCTCCATAACAAAAAAACACCCCAATGGGTGTTTTTTTGTTATGGAGAATAGACATTTTTAGCGAATAAGAAAAGCGACAGCAACCGCAACGAGCTTAAAATGTCTTTGACCGAAACGAAGTTATTGTCTGGAAAACCTTGTTGAACAGACAATTACGAAGTAAGATATAAACAAAAGGCACCTTTTCAGGTGCCTTTTGTTTGGAAAGGTGTTAAGGAGATTTGAACCCGTAAGGGGCTGCTACGGAAAATCAACCAAAGTAATGGTTGATTTTATCTGCAAAGCCTTTGGAACATCTTAGTGAATAAAGCAATGACAATTGCGAATATGAGCTTAGATGCCAAAGTAACAAGCAATAACATCGTTATTGCGGAATCCCATCGCCCGCTCCATAACAAAAAATCCGATATTTAACGAGAAGGATTATTTTTCCTCTTTATTATCAACCACTCAGCTGTGATAATATTTTATTTATACGTATAAAATATTAGTTGCATAAATTCATATTTACAGATATTTTACAACGATACAGTAATATACAACATAGTTTTTTTAATACAAACACCCACACCAAAATATTTATAGAGGATTACGCAACAATTTATTTCTTAAAACCAAAGGACTTTTTAATGCAAAAAATAATCCTAATATTCTTACTAAAACAGAACTTAACAAAGCTATTACAATTTTATTTAAAAAACATCCCTCAAAAAAATCTATTAAAAACAAGTGATATTCTTTTTTGGGCAATGGATAACAACATTAAAGAAGATACAATAAACATCCTCTTCCAATTTAAATTCAACTTTAACATTACTGATCACGAAGGAAAAAATTTAATAATTTATTGGATCCAAAATAATTATTCCCCCAAAATTCTAAAAAAAATAATAGAGAAGAAAGTAAATATTAATCAATGTAATAAAAATGGAATTTTTCCTCTCTGTTACGCCATACAAGAAAATAACGATAAACTTTCCGAGCTTTTAAAATACAAACCTAATATTCATCAAAAAGACTCCAATGGAAATAATGCATTATTTTATGCTTTTTACAAAGATAATTTAAAAGGAGCGTTATTACTAATCAATGCAGGATGCGAAATAAATATTTTAAATAAAAGTAAGAAAGGATGCTTACACTTAGCGTTAGAAAATCAATGCTCACCAGCAACCATAAAAGAATTATTACTCGTTGGAGCAAGCCCATATCTACAAAGAATCAATAATATTATAAATATTTCTTATATAAAAAAGACACTTTGTTTAACCACTAAAGAATTAAACAAATGGTATCAACAGGAAATATTAAATTTTCAAACAAATGAAAATGAAATTAATTTTATCCTTGATATTTTCCAAAACCCATCTTGGAAAAGCATTCTTAATCAAATAAAAGATATAAACACAACCTCATTACAAGGAATGTCTTTGCTAATGGTTGCGGCTAAACATCCGACAAAAGAAGAAATAGTACAATATTTACAAATAAGAAAAATATCTACACAATTAAAAGATAAAGATGGGAAAACAGCTTTTGAATATTTCTTAGATAATTTTGAAGAAAAAAATTATGATAAATGGAAAAAAATTTGTAAACCAAGTAATATACAAATCGAAACGAATTTTATAAACGCAATCCATAAAAAACAAATTTCCATTATAGAATATATGCTAGAAAACGAAGCTATTAGTACCCTAATTTTTTCTTCTCCAAAGCTTATTAAAGGTGCAGAACAAATCAATTCAGTCTCTTTGTGGAAAAAAATATTAAAAAATAACAATATAAAAACTCTACAAAATATTACCCATACAAACCATGATATAAATACCCTTATAAAACTATGCAGAGATTCATCGCAAATAAAATCAACATATGAAAATATCGCTAATACAATACTTTCATGTATAAAAACAGAATATATTTCTCTGAATCACGCTTATAGAAAATATTGCTCAGAAATCCCCCATAATAAAAAATGGAATAATTTAGACTGGAACAATAAATTAAAAGAATTTTCATACGAAATATTAAATAGTAAATTACATAATATTTCAATACCAGAAACAGGATTTTACATTTTACCTAACATTGAAACAAAAACAGAATTTAACAAACAGAAAAAAAACATTAGTTTATCATTTATGTATAAAGGTAAAATCATTAATTATAACAAAGATTTCATATTAACACATTTTCAAAAAGATGTTGAGTTTATATTTGAAAACATTAAAAATTGGCATAAAAATTACATACATGTAGACAACTGTTTTAAATTATATAATTCATATAAAAATGAAATTATGAATGATTTTAACGGAAATCCATATGATTTCGAAACAAGATGTGCTTCTATTTTAAATAAAAATGGATTTTCAGCAACAACAACCCCTCAAAGTGGAGATCAAGGAGTTGATGTAATTGCCCAATACAATGATAAAACAATTGCCTTACAATGTAAAATGTATAAGCATCCTGTCGGCAATAAGGCTGTTCAAGAAATTCATTCAGGACAAAAATATTACAACGCAGATTATGGATGCATTGTAACAACCTCTAGCTATACATCATCCGCTTATAATCTAGCCCAAAGTTGCAATATAGTTTTACTCCATATAAGTGAGCTAGAAAGTTTAAAAGAAATTTTAAGAATTTAAATTCATCTAATTAATCTTTCCGTCCGATACTGGTCACGCCAAAAACTTCAAAACCATATTTTTTCAGATGTTCATGAAGTTCCCGACGGTTTTTACGCACTTCCATCACATCACTTAACGGCGCTTTATAGAGCTCAACCAACGCCTGCATCGTTGCATATGTCACATTGCGGCTATGTTCACTTAATGTTTCCAAGTAATAATCCATACTCCCGCTCTTATAAGACTTCAACGCCTGCAAAAATGCTCCGGAAATATACGATACTCTATACGCTTTTAAGGATTTATCACATGTATATGCCCACTCCGACAAAGTAAAACCCTCACCAACCACAGTTCTGGCAAATTCCACTTCTTTCCCCAAGATCATAACCTTTTGAACCAAACGCTGACAAGGATTGACCAAAAGCTTAAGATGAGGCACCGGTAGTGCTTTATCAGAAGAATGATGTGTTTCATACAAATTCAGCATTGTTTCCGTCCGATAAATTTCCAACCGATTATGCCCCTGATCAAGCCAATCTTGAACATTATCAATCGTTCGGATAAATGCCTTTACATCCTCAGAGGTCAATAAATCATTTTTTCCCGGACTAACCGTTCGCATATCGCTTCGGGTAATCTTTTTCTTCTCCTCATATCCGGGCATATATTTTTCAGGCGGCACCAAAGCTTTCACAAAAGCATAAAAACGCGGATTATGATAAACTTTTGGATGAACATTTTGATACCAACGCGGAATTTCAACAGGCGTTAATTCATTATTCCACAATTCCGGCATTAAAAGAAAATATAGATGAGGTGATAAAAATTCCAAATCTTCAACATCTTTCAAATTTTCGGCAATTCTGGTCGGAAAACGATTTTTGGTTCCGCGAATTCCCGGCATATTCAAAATTTTTTCAGATATTGTCGGAATTTGATGAAGAACAGGACCAAAATATTCATAATTTTGCCGAGGCATTGCTTTCAGAACAGTCATCAGAAGCTCTTCATTAGCAGGTTTAAGGCGTTTTTCGGTAGCTCCATAATTCTTTATTACCGTCTGAAAACCACTATCAAAGACCTCTCCTAAATCCCACACACTACCATATTTAGGATCATAAATGACCGTTTCTTCATCAAAGAAAGTTTGCAATTCTTCCAACGTCGGCAACGTGTCTTTTTCAAAATCGAAATCAAATGCCGCCGCATAATCAGCCATAGCCGCCCGACACTCAGAAGTGAGCAAACACAAAATACCGATAACTGCGCAAACTGTTCTAAACATTAACGACGTGTCATCCTAACCTTAAAGTTCAAAACTGTTTTACCTTCTGCCGGAACATCAACATCCCATAACAGTTGCCGTACTTTATCCGAACGACTTACCATATTTTCACTGACAACTTCAACAGAAGCATTAAAATTTTGTTCAAATTGTACAACCTGCGATACATTTTTAGCATTATGAAAAGTGACATCGACCTCTGCTTCAAAAATTTTATCAGACAGTTTCTGTACCTTTTTAACCTTTCCTTCTGCATAAATATCAAAAGAACGCCCAACCGTCAGCTCGGCTTTTTCTCCTTTAGCCAACTGCCGCAATCGTGAAGCCCCCACAAATTCGGAAGCCCCATTACTGTCTTTGCTGTAAAAGCGAATAATCCCCGCAGGCAACGGCATCCCTAAATGGCTATCTTCATTATTTTCCAGTGTGTAAATAAGTTGCGGATGCATGTTATCGAATGATGTTTCTTGAACACCAAAAGATAAATACAACGGCGAAACCAACTTATATTTTTGCTCAAACGTCACCTCTTTAACATCCATCAAACTAACCTGCTTGGACTGTTTATCCATAATGTCAGTCTGAAACGGCAAGCGATAAACATAATATTCGGAAAGGCTTTCACTTTCAACAGAAACCGCTTCGGTAACAGCAGCATCCATCATTGCACCGGCAGCTTTTGCCATCATCACATTCTGTCGCATTTGCATCGGACGCGGCACAGATACATTATTAACCTCTCCGGCAATCAATTTAACCGCTGCTTTTTTATAATCAGCACCGGATTGATTATTCAACGTAACCCACCCTTGCAAATCCATTTTATTCTCACCGGACAGCTCCGCAACATAATTTGCCTGCCAACTCAACCCTCGGGTTAAATATGTCAAATTCAAAGACTTGTCTGTAGCTTGTTCACTTTCCAATTCAACAGCAAGCGTTGGTTTCACCCGCAAATTCTGTGGTAAGGACTGAAAAACGACACGACCGGGAAAATTAGTTTCAATCCCATAATTAAATTTCAAAATCGGATGCCCATAGTTACTGTTAACCACCACAGCTTTATCAAAAACATTTTTCCCGTCTTGCGGATTCGTTAAAACGGTTTTCACCTCTTGGCCAATCGACTCCTCCAAAATATTTTCAGGCGTCAGTAAATCATACTCATAATTTTGCTCCCAAACACGCACCCCATCTGCGCTGACAACAGCTGTTTCCGGCATCATTTGAGAAGCCACACCTTCAAAAGCAATAGACGAACGTCCGGAGGCTAAATTCACTATTCTGCTATCTTTAATCAAAGCCAAATCCTGATTATAAATACTAACCTCAATCGCGCTATCATCTTGAATTTTCAAAACAGTTTCCTCTCCGGAAGCAGAACCGGCCATTCCCCAAACAGACAAACCGGCCAAAATTGTACAATAAGCAGATTTTTTCAGCATTAGCCCCTCCATTTTTTAAAACTGTCTCAAATATAATGCAAAAAAAATTAAAAAAGAAGAAATAAATAAATTTTACTCTAGACTCGCGAACAATATTACCATACTATATGGGCATGAGACGATTTTTTGTAAAGGAGCAATGCTATGGCTTGGACTGACCAAATGGTTGAAGATTTAAAAAGAATGTGGAAAGAAGGTTTAACGACGGGTGAAATCGGTAAACGCTTAAACGTTTCCAAAAACTCCATCGTCGGCAAGGTTCACCGCCTTGGTCTTTCGGGACGCCCCCCTCCTATCAAGAAAAAAGAAACAACACCGGCTCCAAGCAAACCTGCAACACCTAAACCGACTAAGGTGGTAAAAGAAGAAAAAATTACCGCCCCCAAACCGGCTCCCGTTGAAAAGAAAAAAGAAGAACCGATAAAAGAGATTTTCACAAAGAATATCACTCCGCCGACATCACCGGTCAAAAATACAGGAAACTTATCGCTGACAGATCTGGACAACCACACTTGTCGCTGGCCGATAGGCGATCCTAAAGATGACAACTTCCACTTCTGCGGCAAAAAAGTACGCATCGGTCAAACATATTGTGAAGAACATGCCGCCGTTGCTTACGTAAAACCTACAAAAAAATAATAAAAAATTAACTCTTAACATGTTAAGATGGCATAAAATTGTATAAAGACCTAAAAAAAAGGATGTCATCTTATGTCACTTAACATGTTATTAGCCTTTTTAGGTGGATTTGGCGTTGTTCTGGGTTCTATTATCGCAGCAACAGATAATCCGTCTATGTTCATTGATATTCCTTCACTCATCGTTGTTTGCGGCGGTACTTTCGTTACCCTGTTCATCTCTTACGAGTTAAAAACATCAAAAGAAGCTCTCCGCCTTATCGGCCAATCTTTCAAAAAACATAACGATTCTGAAATGTCTTTAAAAGACGAAGTCGGACGCATTGTCCGCTGGGGATACATTATTCAAAAGAATGGTCTTCAAGGCTTGGAAAACGAAGTAACCGAACAGCTTCGCAAAGAAAATCCATTTTTAGCCTATGGCGTTGACCTCGTGGTTACAGGTTATACAGGTAATGAAATTAAACAAATTTTGACCTACATGATTGATTCAGAAGTCGAACGCAACGGCAAACCGACTGATGCCCTGAAAAAAATGGGTGGTGACGCACCTGCTTTCGGTATGATGGGAACATTGATCGGTCTGGTTATCATGCTCGGAAACATGAGTGGTGACCCAGCAAGTATTGGTCCTGCAATGGCCGTGGCCTTAATTACCACATTTTACCGAATTATCTTCGCTCGATTGGTTATGATCCCGATTGCCACAAAGATTGCAGCCCGTAACAATGTAAGCCAATTCAAGCAAAACCTTGAAATGGAAGGTTTAGTCTTGTTGGCAGAAAGAAAAAGCCCGCGTTATATTCAAGATAAAATCAACTCATTTGTTTCAAGTGATGAACAATTCTTGATTGACCGTGACATGAACAATACTCCGGCAGCATAAG
>CAYLIN010000015.1:0-16981 GCA_964383725.1 uncultured Azospirillaceae bacterium
TTATGTTAAACAAAAACCGCCTTTTGAAATAAAAGGCGGGGAGTTAAGAAACTGTGCGAAAACAGCCTGCCTTATTCGACATGCATGCACGCTTATATCGGCAGCTCCCCATGATAGGAGTTGTTTTCTTTTCGCAAGGAGTTTCTTAAGCTCCGCCATCGGTCTCCCGATGGCAAGAATGATATTAAACAGAAAAAATTAAAATGCAATTAAAACTTATTGCCCTGACGTATCTTTCTGCCCCATCAAACGGCGGGACAACAATCCATCGGGACGAACAAAACTCGGCATGGCTGCCGGTTGTTCTTCCTCTGGCAAGCTCATAGCCAAACGCGGTTTTTCCACTTTAGCCTGAACACCTTTTGATACATAAACGCAATTAAAACCAGATACCTTTTCATAAAATTCTTCTATTCCCGGAATATATTCATTTTTACCCAAATATAAAATTCCACCACGATTTTGATGTTTGCTTAACCGAGAAAGAATCGCCTGTTGATGCTCGGGCGTAAAGAAACGTAAAACATTACGACAAAAGATAATTTCAAATGTTTCGCTGGTGGTGATGTCATTTAATAAATTATAGCGACGAAATTCAACCATCCGTCGTATGTCATCATTAATCACCCACATTTCATCTTCTTTATGAAAATAAGTTAACATATCCTTGGCGTTTAGCCCATTTTGAATCTCAAAATTGTTATAAATTCCTCGTTGTGCTTTAGAAATTGCCATTGAGGAAATATCTGATCCAAGTATATTTATGCTCCATTCATTCAACCCTAAAAATTGACGACGGATACACATGGCAATGGAATATGTTTCTTGACCTGTTGCGCAACCGATACTCCAAAAACGAAGCCGTTTAGATGATCTGTTATTGTCTTGTACAAGAGGTAAAACCTTTTTCTCAAAACGCTGAAAAACATCATAATCACGAAAAAAAGATGTATCCGACAACGCCATATTTTCGACAACTTGCGCAATCAGAGGTTTGGCCCCCAAGTGTAATTCCGCAACCAAATCCTCAACACTGGCATAGCCTCTTTCTCGAATAAAATTTGATATCCGACGATCTATGACAAAATACTGTTCATCGTTAAAGTCCCAACCGGCCTGTTGTTTAAGCAATTTTATCAGAAATTCAAAATCCTGTCTGCGCATATTCGTTCCTCACAACATTCCCAAAATAGCTAATTTTGATCCGATAATCTCTTCATCAAACGGGCGCATAATAAAATCATCTGCTCCACCATCCAGCGCAATTCGAATATTCTCAACATCTGATACTGTTGCGCAAAAGATAAACTTTGGTTGACGCAAATGGCGGTTCCCTCTTATCTTATACAAAACATCTATCCCGTCTATAAGGGGTAACGCCCAATCACTGATAATTAAGTCCGGTTGTTCACGTGAACATATTTCTAAAAGTTCTTCGCCATCCTCAACTTCAAGAACCTCATAACCAAAATTTTCTATAATCTTGGACAGCAACATTCTGATGACGGGAGAAACATCCGCAATGACACACTTTTTATCCATTATCACGCCCTTTCAGTTCAATCATAAACCCGGGGAATTCTGATTTTAATAAATAAATATTTATCATCCCTTTTTCAGCCATGTTTAGAAGACTGTATGACGGAGCCAACTGAGCATTAGCCTCTTGCAGATCACCACTAAAAATATCTTTTAATTGCTTCATTTTATCGGCTGACGGCGGGGTCGTTCCTTCTGATGCAATCCAGAGTTTTTGCTCTTGTTCCGCTACGGTTATTCGTCCACCGCGAACCAGCATATCAGCCACAATCATAACGGCTAACAACAACGGACGGGCAAACGCAAATGTGTTAAGCGAAAAATTAAACTCAATAGGATAATTGCGGTTGCCAATAGTTGCCAGATAATCTCGAATTGTTTTTTCAAGAACATCTGCTTTTTCAAGATTGGCATTTTCCACCCCAAAAGCCATTCGGAAAAAACGCATGCGTGCCGACAAAACAGAAGAACTTGTTTTTAGAATGGATTTTATATCATCAAGAAAATCCATGTCACCTTCTTCCAACAACTCG
Source organism: uncultured Azospirillaceae bacterium (assembly GCA_964383725.1). Taxonomy (GTDB): domain Bacteria; phylum Pseudomonadota; class Alphaproteobacteria; order RF32; family CAG-239; genus CAZU01. The sequence goes on from CAYLIN010000015.1 coordinate 2,073, forward strand.
ACAGCATTCGCTACCGCTCCGACATTGCCAACAATATCATGACTCAAACGGGTGCAAACTAATTCGGTAAGTAATTTTGAATCCATGTTTTTTCTTTCTCTAAAAACTATATAAATCCGTGTTCATGTAACGCTGATCCTCTCGGGACATTCTGGTATAATCCAACTCTCGCAACATAGGATCTTCAAGTTGTAAGAATCCGGTTCCTGCTTTGAGGAAAGGTTTGTTGCCCCCCATTCCCCAAGTCACATCCGTTTTATTGTCCGGCTTGCCATATTTCTGATTTATTTTTTTCCAAAAATCATAAACTTTAATATTGCGCAGATACATTGCTTTAGGGCTATTTCCGGTAACATTAGCCGCCATACTTTTATATTTTATCTTATAAACTTTGTTATCGGTGAAGTTACTTGTTAGTGTAATTTCCATTTCCTCTTTTGTATCAAACTTTGAATATTGGACAACCTGAACATATTCATGCTTGTCTTTTTTGGCTTTTTGAGTAACACAAGCTTCCGTTCGCTCATAGCCTACAACGCCGGAATTGCGGCAATATTCTTCATTTCGCCATTTGATAAAATTTGGAATCTGATACTTTTCCATCATTTTACGAAAACCGCGGTTGCGCATTGTTTCTTCTACTTGTTGCAAGGACATGCGTAACATAATTCCAGAAATATCAAAAACAGAAGCATTTGAACGGAGGCTTCCATTTGACGGACGGCGCGCTTTATCAACCAACGCACTCAAACTATCATCCGCCGATGATTTTTCGCCACTCCCCAATAATGATAACGGATTGGTATTAGCCAATTTATCAACCCAAGTTCCCTCTACGTTTGGTAAAGGCAGCGTCCCTTCCTTCGGCGTTACAGCGACTTCTTTTAAATTATCCGTCAAGGTCTGTTCTTTGTTAATCTGAGGAACATCTTCTGCTACACCCTCGTCTTTTTCGGCTTGATTTATCGGTGTTTGTTGCACTGGAATCTCCGGAACAGTAGACGGCATTGGGATATAGTCTGAGGGAGGCGGGGCAAATTTATCATCTTCCGCAAGCGCTTCCGCCATACCGTCCTCTTCTACGGAAGGTATATTTTCATTTCCGGCATTATCCTCTGCGCCAAAAGCATAATCCGGCATTGCCAGAGCTGTTTCATAATTAATTTCTCCACCGAAAAGGTATGGCGTAGAATCCTCGCTTGCCCAAACAGCAGCAGGGTTAAAAAATGCACAGGCACAAACTGTCAAAAACCAATAAGGCAACATTTTTTCTTCTTTAATAATCCATCTTTTTTTGAGATTATCCGTTTTTTTGTCAGATAGCAAATACTTCCCTCAACTTATCATAAGAAGTTTTTATTTACTTTTCACTTTTTCAGCTTTATAAAACGATAAAAATAATAAGGATATATTTATGGTAAATGAAGTTCACATTATCGGCGCAGGGCTTGCCGGTTCAGAAGCTGCGTGGCAACTCGCCCAACGGAAAATTAATGTTGTTATACATGAAATGAGGCCGCACAAGTCTTCTCCTGCTCATAAAACGGCTTTTTGTGCTGAATTAGTCTGCTCAAACTCGTTGCGCTCTGACGATTGTCTTCATAATGCCGTTGGTTTATTACACCAAGAAATGCGCTTAGCCAAATCTCTTATCATGGAATGTGCAGATGCCTGTAAAGTACCGGCCGGCGGCGCTCTGGCCGTTGATCGTGACGGTTTTGCTCAAATGGTTACTGAGCGTTTGCACAATCATCCGCTTATTCGTTTTCAGACAGAAGAAATAACTACCCTTCCCGCTCCTGATGAGGGAAGATGGATTGTGGCCAGCGGCCCTCTGTCATCTGATAAACTTATCCAATCTATATTAGCAAAAGTAGATAAACAGGCACTCAACTTTTTTGATGCTATTGCTCCGGTTATTTTTAAGGATAGTATCGATTTTAAGAAAGCTTGGTATCAATCTCGCTATGACAAGGGTGATAAAACCGATTACATCAATTGTCCCATGACAAAAGATGAGTATTATGCTTTTGTTGATGCGCTTAAAACCGCTGAAAAAGTTGAGTTTCATGATTTTGAAAAACAAGCCGCTTATTTTGATGGTTGTTTGCCGATTGAAGTGATGGCCGAACGCGGACCGGATACCCTCTTGTTTGGTCCGATGAAGCCTGTCGGCCTTACCAATCCGCATAACCCTCAGCAAAAACCATATGCCGTTGTACAATTGCGCCAAGATAATAAAGAAGATACATTGAGAAATATGGTGGGTTTTCAGACAAAATTAAAATATGGCGAACAACAACGCATTTTTAAGATGATTCCCGGACTTGAAAACGCCGAGTTTGCGCGTTTGGGCGGAATCCACATGAACACCTTTATCAAAAGCCCATGGCTTTTAGATAATTTTTTACGTCTCAAACAACAAACAAATATCAGCTTTGCCGGACAAATCACCGGCTGTGAAGGATATATTGAAAGCGCGGCAACCGGCTGGGCTGCCGGATATTTTGCCGCCTGTGAGCTTCTAAACAAACAGCCGCTTCTTCCGCCAGAAACAACAGCTTTGGGAGCTATGTTGAAACATTTACGCGATGACAGCTCTTCTGACTATCAACCGATGAACATTAATTTTGGCCTTTTCCCTACTATTCAAGGCGAAGTAACACCTAAAGGAAAATTTCGTAAAATAAAAGGAATGGACCGTAAAGAAGCTTATTGTTCTCGCGCTCTGACAGACTTTAAAGCATGGATTGAGCAACTATGAAACAAGCTAAAGACGAAAATTTTCCGGTCGGACTTCTTATCAGTCGCAAGCTAAAGCCCTTGGTTAAGGCCTATTACCAAGCCGCAAGAATTGCAGACGATATTGCCGATGCAGATAATCTGTCAGAAAAAGAAAAACTTGAAGCTTTAGATGAAATTGAAAGAGTTTTTTATGGGCAGAAACAATCTGATACTTATGCCGCTGCTTCTCATCTTGGACATTTGTTTGCTCAAGAAAATCTTGATGCATCGCTTTTTACGGATTTGTTGAAGGCTTTTCGTCTTGATGCGGCAAACAAACCTTTAGAAATTTGGGAACAACTGATAAATTATTGTACTTATTCAGCGGCTCCGGTCGGACGTTTCTTATTGGCTATTCATGATGAAAACCCATCTTCTTATATTCCGGCAGCCACTCTTTGTGCCGTTTTGCAAATCACTAATCATATTCAAGATTTAAAAAAGGATTGTCTTTTACTAAAACGTTTTTATTTGCCGAAAACCATGATGGATAAATATGGCGTTTCTTATGATGATTTCTGCCACGACGCATCTTCTTCTGAGCTTAAGCTATTGATTAAAGCAATCATTGTTGAATTGCGAGCTATGATGAAAGATGCCGAACAATTGCCTCGACTGATAAAAAATAAGCGCTTGCGTATGGAAACAGGTGTTATTCTTTCTTTAACCAATTCCATGCTAAATAAGTTAGAAAATGAAGATGTTTTAAAGGTTTATATTCGATTGACACTTATTGACTGGATTAAAGCTTTCGGATATGGTCTTAAAACATTAATTTATGCGAGATAAAAATGAATAACATCAAACGAATGGTTAAAAAGTCCGGAACTTCTTTTTTTTGGAGCATGAGTTTATTGCCTCGTGCTAAAAGAAATGCGATGTATACCATTTATGCATTTTTCCGTCATATTGATGATATTGTTGATGGTGATGCTCCCGCCGAAGAAAAGATGGATTTGCTTCAAGCTTGGCGTGAAGAAATGGATAATATTTATGATAAAAAAGTCCCGCAAACAGATATCGGACGGCGCATTTATAAAAATTGCATGCGGTTTAAGCTCCCTAAAGAAGAATTTTTAACTATGCTCGACAGTATTTCTATGGATTTGCCTAATCCGTTACAAGCTCCGGATATGAATACATTAAACCAATATTGCAGAGGAGTTGCCGGAGCACCCGGAAATTTATCCTTGCGAATTTTCGGTTGTACGGACACTAATCTTATTAATGAACTTTCAGAATCTTTGGGAAGAGCTTTGCAACTGACCAATATTTTGCGAGATGTTAAAGAAGATGCTTTGGTTAATCGCCTGTATCTGCCTAAGGAATTATTAAATAAAGCAGGCATTCATCATGATTATCCGATGGATGTTATTATTGATAAAAATCTGTCTATTGTTCGGGAAGAATTGGCTCGCATTGCCAAAGATGACTATAAAAAGGCATTCAAACTCTTAAAAAAACTTGATAAAAAATCCGCAAAACCGGTTAAGGCAATTGCGTATATTTATAAACGTTATTTTGATATTATGCAGAATCGAGGCTGGGAAATTATCTCACCCAAACCTTCTGTCGGAAAATTTACAAAACTTTGTTTGGCTCTTAAAGCTTTTATGGGAAAATAATGAAAAAAAATATCCCTACATATCACATTGTCGGAGCCGGCATTGCCGGTTTATCTTGCGCTTATTTTCTTAAGAAAAAAAATCCCAAATGCAAAACTGTTGTCTATGAAGCTGCCGGAAGAATTGGCGGTAGGTGTTACTCATTTGAGGATAAGGAATTAAATCTACGACTGGATAATGCGACACATGTCATTCTAGGGGGAAATAAATACGCATCAACTTTGTTCTCTCCACAAAAATGGCATGAGGAGTGCTATTTTTGGAATGTAAAAAAAGATTATGTCAGTAAAAAACTTAAGCCGTTTAAATCTGATATTTTAAAAGCAATATGTAATATTTCAGCCAATAATATTCCTAAAACAATGGTTCGAAAAATCTTTTGGAAACTTTTTCCATGGAATAAAAAGCAACGGCGTATTTATTTTTCGCAACAAGACTTGAGCCAGCGTTTTATCAATCCGCTGACGATTTATGTTGACGAGTTAAAATTAAACAGCAAACTGCTTAAATTGGATACACAATTCGGACAAATTGCACAATTAAACTTTGCGGATAAACAAGTTGAGATTGGGGCTGATGATAAAGTTATATTGGCTCTTGACGCGGCAAACAGCTCTCACCTTTTAGGAACACCGCAATTTGATTTTAACGGCATTATCAATATTTTTTACCACACATCTCAACAGATTGCTTTGCCTAACAGAACTTCTTTTTTAGGCATCTCTGAAGGTCTGTTTGATTGGATTTTTGTAAATGGACAGATTGTTGCCGTCACGCTTTCCGATGCTGCGGAAAAAAAAGGTGATTTGAAAGAGTTAGCACGAAGAATTTGGAAACAAATTGACGTTTTGAGAGATGTTAATTCGGCTTTTGTTCCTCCGTTTCGTATTATGCATCATAGGCATGCAACTATTCGACAAGATGAAAATAACAATGCTAAACGCCCAAAAAATGCTCAAACCTCATATCCCAACCTCTTTATAGCTGGAGATTGGACAATGAAAGACTATCCTTGTAGCATTGAAACCGCCATTTTATCAGGAAAAAGGGCCGCCAAAGCAGCCCTCAAAAAACGCTAGTAATCAATCAGCTCCAGCATTTCATCAACCAAATTACGTGTGCCTTCGGCAATTTCTTTCAAAGATGTTGCCAGCATGTAACACGGTGTGGTCACGATTTTATTTTCCGAATCGACACAGACTTCAGTTGCGGCGCAGTTTTGATGTTCTGCTCCCATTTTTTCAACTCCCGAAGCCAATTTTTTATCGTTACCGATGGTGATTTTTATTCCTTTCTTTCCCAACACTCGCGCAATAACCGTCGGCGCAATACACATCGCCCCGATGACAATTCCCTGTTGCCAACTTTCTTCTAAGGCGCGTTTGACTTCAACATTCACATCACATTCAGCCCCTTTGACGGCAAAATCGCTTAAATTAAGCGCAGCCCCAAAACCACCAGGAAAAACAATTGCATCATATTCTGAAGCTTTGAATTCGGATAAGTCTTTTATGTTGCCTCGAGAAATTCGTGCCGACTCGGCTAAAACATTGCGGTTATCTTCATCACCGGCAATTGCCACAGCATGACCTGTAAAGTGATCAATTGTACGCGCCTGCCATGTATTCGGCGCAAAACATTGATATTCGCAACCACATTGATCAACAGCCAACATGGTACAAACAGCTTCGTGTATTTCCGAACCGTCAAATACGCCACAACCGGAAAGTACTATAGCAAATCTTGGGATGTTATTATCCATTTTTAGACCTTTCAAATTTTTTATTTATGTTATATGATAGCATACATTGAATAATATAATTTGCAATATAAGGGTTTAGAATAGATGAATTCTGAAATGACAGTTTTGCCAAACGGCTTGAAAATTATTACATCACCAAGACCACAAACAGAAACAGTTTCCTTGGGTATTTGGGTAAAAACAGGAGCTGCTTATGAAAAAAAAGAAGTCAACGGAATTTCTCATTTTTTAGAACATATGGCTTTTAAGGGAACAAAAACACGCTCTGCTCTGCAAATATCAGAAGAAATCGAAGATCGTGGCGGACAATCAAACGCCTATACATCACGCGAATTTACCGCTTTTTATGCAAAAATGCTGAAAGATGATGCGGAAATTGCTCTTGATGTCTTGTCAGACTCCCTTCAAAACTCTACTTTTCCTGAAGATGAATTAGTTAAAGAACGTGAAGTTGTTGTTCAAGAAATTAAACAGACAATTGATACTCCCGATGACATTATTTTTGATTATTTTCAAGAAACCGCTTTTCCTAATCAGGCTTTGGGACGCTCTATTCTCGGCCCTAAAGAACTCGTCCGGAACTTTACGCGGGACACGCTGAATAATTATCTTAAAACAAATTACGCGGCTGAAAACATGGTCGCTTGTGCTGTCGGAAACATTGAACATGATAAATTTGTGAACATGGTTAAAGAACGGATGAGTTCTATTCAACCACATACTGATTTTTCAATAGAAAAACAACACTATGTCGGCGGGCATTTTTGTGAACAGAGAGATATTGAACAAGCTCATATTGCTCTCGGTTTTGAAGGGTGCCGTTATCAAACTGAAGAATATTATCCGGTTATTTTACTCTCAACCTTGTTTGGAGGGGGAATGTCATCTCGCCTATTTCAAGAAATTAGAGAAAAACGCGGGCTGGTCTATACGGTTTATAGTTTTACAACATCACACAGTCAAACAGGGATTTTCGGAATTTATGCCAGCACAAGCTCCAAAGAAGTAAAAAAACTTATTCCGGTTGTTGCGGATGAAATCAAAAAGATTTGTGATGAAAAAGCTTCAGAAAAAGAATTGCAGCGCGCTAAAACTCAATTAAAAGCAAGCATGCTTATGTCTTTAGAAAGCTCATCTGCAACTTCGGAAATTTTGGCTCGGCAACAACTTATTTTCAACAGAATTATTCCGGTAAAAGAAATGGTTGAAAGAATAGATGCCGTATCGTTGGATGATATACAAAAAGCCGCTCAAAAAATCTTTTCCAGCAATCCTTCCTACACCCTTTTGGGGGCAATTGGTGAATATGCTTCTTATGATGACCTCAAACAAATGTTGAAAAGATAGGCATATGCTGGAAACGGTTTATTTGGCTGTCCCCCACGGCTTTTGTGCCGGTGTTTCCAGAGCGGTCAGACTGGTCGAGGAAGTACTAAAAAAACATGGCGCTCCGATTTATGTTCGGCATGAAATCGTACATAATAAGCATGTCGTTGAGGATTTTCAAAAACGCGGCGTTATCTTTATTGAAGATTTTAACGAAATCACAGATAATTCACGTCCGGTGGTTCTTTCTGCTCACGGAACAGAATTAAGTGTCTGGAAAGACGGCATTAACCGAGGATTGACTTTAGTTGATGCGACTTGTCCACTTGTCCAAAAAGTTCATCGGCAAATTCAAAAACTTGATGCTGCCGGTGCCGACATTATTGTTATCGGAAAAGCGTCACATCCGGAAATTATCGGAACAGTCGGACAAATCGTTAATCGTGGGCAAATTACGATTATTTCTTCAGAGGCTGAAGCTCATAAGGTTATCTTGCGTCCCGATAAGCCGTTGGGTATTGTTACTCAAACGACACTGTCGATTGAAGAAGCTCAAAAAATTATCTCTATCTTACGACAACGACGACCGGATATTATTACAGCGTCAAAAAATGATATTTGTTATGCAACATTTCATCGCCAAAAAGCTGTTCAAGAACTTGCAAAATATTGCGATGCATTGATTGTTATCGGCTCAAAAAACTCATCAAATTCAAAACAGTTACAAAAAACGGCTCTACAATGTGGTATTCAAAATGCATGGCTGATTGACGATTTGCACGAACTCCCGGTCACTGCTCTTGATAATGTTATTAACTTGGGTATCACTGCCGGTGCTTCTGCTCCAGAACATCTGGTAACAGAACTTTTGATCAAGTTAAAAGAAGATTATGCAAATCTTAAGATTCGTGATATTATAGTAGCTGAAGAAAACATTGAGTTTAAATCTTGAGCTTTAAGGAGAAGACCAATGTCACGTGCGGAAGATATTTTTCAAAAGCTGATTTATTTTGGTGAAGACGCCATTGACGAGTATATCATTAACCAACAAACAGAAGAATTGTTTTTGGATTTTAAACAAGCTGTTTCTGTCGGCAAAAATTTTACAACACTTCATCGCGATGACCGTAAAAATCTTGCCAAAGCAATTTCCGGTTTCGGGAACTCTGAAGGCGGCGTTATCCTTTGGGGGGTTGAATGTTCCAGAGATATTGAAGTCGGTGATGTGGCGCGTGCAAAAGTTAAAGTAAAAAATGTTCATCGCTTTTTGAGCTGGTTGGAAAATGCCATTTCCGGCTGTACAATTCCCAGTCATAATAAAGTCCGCAACCATATTGTCAGTTGTGATGCGAATGGTGATGGTTTTGTTGCAACTTATATCCCAAAATCAGATATTGCCCCTCTGATGACAACAACTAACAGCACAATATATATTCGTTCCGGCTCAAATAACGTACCAGCTCCCTATGCGGTTATTGCAGGCATGTTCGGAAGGCGACCGCAACCTAATGTCGGGTTAATTGTCGATAAGAAAAAGCTTGAGATCCTTGAAAATATTGAAGAAGACATTCTTTATCCGAAAAGCATTGATAATCCTCCTAAGGAATACGTTAAAATCAGTTTTACCATTCAAGCTCTAAATGATAGTAATGTTATTGCTCGGGAATTGTATTTGTCTTGTCATACGCTTGAAACCGGCGGAGAATATAATAAGGTTCGCTTTCTAAATTACAACCACATGGATGCCATTCCTGTTGTGGACGGACAGCTCAATTTAATCAGCAAACCGGAATTACGATTACCGCCTCGAGGCTCATTGCGTTTTTGCAATGTAGAGGTTATTTTCTCTCCCTTTATTGAAGACGACTTTAAACTGGAAGGGGTTATCGGAGCAGATCAAGCGGCTCCTCAAAATTTCAGAATTTTTATTCCTAAGAATAAATTACGTTCTTTTGTCGCTCAGGCTTTGCGTAAGGAAGATGAAGAAAACCAACTTTTGTCTGAATTTTTTAATGATTATTTTATTGGTGAAGACTGATGTCTCAAATTGAAATTTATACAGATGGAGCTTGTTCAGGGAATCCGGGAGCCGGCGGTTGGGGAGCTTTGCTCCGTTATGGAACCGTCGAGCGAGAATTGTCCGGCGGAGAAGCTTTAACTACCAACAATCGTATGGAATTAACGGCTGTAATTGAGGCCTTAAAGGCTTTAAAAAGACCTTGCCAAATTACAATCTACACAGACAGCCGCTATGTGATGGATGGGGTACAACAGTGGATGCCTAACTGGAAGAGAAATAACTGGCGAACAACAAATAAAAAATCTGCCGTCAAAAATATTGAGCTATGGCAAGAGTTGGATACATTACTTTCTTCCCATCAGGTGACTTGGGTTTGGGTTAAAGGGCACAATGGCCATATAGAAAATGAACGGGTCGATAAATTGGCTCGTGATGAAGCTAAAAAATTCTCTTCATAAAATTTTTTACAAAACATATTGACTAATTGGACACAACATTATATACTTTGTCTAGTTTTGTTAATATAACTTCTTAATGCAGGTCAATATGTCAAATAATCCTAAAAGGATTCTGCCGACAGAAGTCATTAAGAATCCTGCAGTTTACTCCCATTCCGCTTATTATCGGAATATCCCCCCGTCACCCCAATTTGAAACTAAAGAAGAATACATCAAATTTCTACTCGACACCAACAAAATCTCATACGACAAAAACAAAATCAAAAATTCTATTATTTATCTTAAAGGCCACCTTGATATAGACGACAGAGTAAAAAGCGGACTTGACTGGAGCGATGTCGTTGTCACCTCAGCCACCGTCGCCCCAGGCAAAATCAGCAAATATCAATATCTTCCCTGCGCCAAATCCGGCATTAAAACAAACCTCCACACTCTCAGCACCGATGAATTTATGAAACACAACGCCTTTTATGCTCTCAAAAAAGGCGATAAATATTTTGTGCCGGGGATTTTCCGTATTCCGGCAGCAGAAACACTTCCGGATTTCAGTCAAGTTTGTGCCGATAAAGTTTATTGCTACTATAGAGGAAAAATACATTTGGAAAGATTACCCAATGCCTCAAACGGAATTTTTGGTATCAGGGCAGAAAATATTATCACTCGACATCCCAATATTATCAAAACCGCAAAAGCCAAGGGCCTTGGAAAGAACATCTGCAAAGAATTAAAAAAGAGAGAACCCAGCATTTTGCAAAAATGGATTGTTACCTTCAGTGGTAATAATGCCGGTTAATATTTCAAATTTTCAATCATTCGAGTGAATTCCATATCACTCAGAATTTCTGGAAGAACAATCCCTTCCGGTATCTTCGAACTAAACAAAATATAAAACGGTAAACCTTGGCGTCCGTACTGTTTCATAAAGTTTAGAATATCCTCATCATAATTAGTCCAGTCGATATTTATCATTATAACATTGTTCTTTTCTAAAAATTCTTGTGTCTGCTCGCCATCAAAAACAATAACATCATTAAACTTACAAGTCAGACACCAATCTGCACCTATTCGAACCAAAGCCGAACTGCCTGATTTTATAATTCCTTGAACAGTATCATAAAGCGTTGAATTTGTTTTTGATGATGTCGAAATTTCTTTCCGATGGATATCATAACTGCTTTTGGCCAGATACATCGCCCAACTTCCAAGCAATATAATCAAAATAAAGCTGATGGTACTGAAAAAGTTTTTGGTTTTTTGTAAAATTTCGACGGTTTCCGCCTGTTGATCAACCATTTCAATAAGTGTTTTATGAAACCATAAAAGCGCCCAAAAAACACAAATAAATATAGAAAACTCTAAAACCAATAATCCTGATGTTTGAACATAAAGAATATTCAACAACCAGATTAGGGTTAAAAAGAGCATTCCCCCCATAAGAGTACTAATTTTTTTCATCCAAGCTCCCGGTGTCGGAACAAAACAGACCAGTTCAGGGAAAAAGGCAAACAGCCAATATGGCGTAGATAAACCAATACCAACGGCTAACATAATCACCACAATATCCAGATAATCACCACTCAAGGCAAAACCGACGGCTGTTCCCAAATATGGCGCTGTGCATGGTGTGGCTAATAAAACAACAAAAAATCCATTGATAATATGGACTAGCTTACCGGAAGAAACTTTAACTCCGGCGACCTTACTCAAAATTCCGGAAAACGGTAAGCGGAAAAAGCCCCATACATAGGCCAAGAAAGCGGAAATAACAAAAATCATACCACTAAGAAAATAAACATTTTGAAACTGCATTCCCCAGCCGATAGCTCGTCCCAACCATTTTAACGCACAGAGGAACCCTGTCAGGATAATAAATGAGCCCCATATACCTATTAAATTTAAGGTAAATGTTTCTTTTATTTTATTGACATTTCTTGCACCAAACTTGCCAAAAGAAAGTATTTTAAGAGATAAAACAGGAAAGACACATGGCATTAAGTTTAACAAAAAGCCTCCAAATAAAGCCATTAAAATCAACCCTAATGATAACTTTCCGCTTTCTGTATCCAATAATGATATTTCTTCGGCATTTATATTTTGTCGTATAGAATGTTCCTGATTTAAGCGAATCGAAACTTCAAAAGACTGCCCCAATAAATCTCGTCCTTTTTCAAGGGCTTTAAAACGAGCCACAACTTTTTTTCCATCTACGCGAACCAATGGATTTTCAAAGCCGATATCTTCATTTTTTACAAAAATATCAAATGCGGATACGCTTTCGCTCGTTTCTGTCTCAATACGTAAGATGGGCTTTATGTTTTGGGTAGCGTTATTTTCAATAAATGCATTGGTTATTTTTAGTTTTTTGCTTTGTTTTTTAGTACTGTAAATATCTGCAATCCGCAAATAAGAAGCCGCCTCAGTTTCCGTAGACTGTCCACTTTCAATGAACATTTCTGTTGAAACGTCAACCGAATCGCATTTTTTTTCACCGCAAACAACTCCGTTCAAAACAGCCTTAAGCAAAAGCGGCAAATCTTTATCTTCCACAGTTAGCTTAAAGGGGATGATGATATTTCTCCAATAACCTATTAAGTTTTTTTGTCCGTGTATCAGGCGTTGAGGAATCGGCCAATTAAGGTTAATTTCCTGAACATTTTCTGAGCCATCAAAAGAAACACTAAGCGGAGCATATTGTTTATATTTTTCTGACAACAACATACCTTGATTTGTAACCATAACCTGCAGAGCTCCGCTTAATTTGCCATTTTCATCAGCGGCCGTGGTCGAGGTTAAAAAACGAATACGGATACCGTTTTCTGAACTCCAATCACCAATCCCTCTCTTATCGTCAACAATTTTTCCATCAAACAAGCCATGGGTGAACAGTTTTTTCCAATCACCTTCCAACAATGCCTTTTTAAGCTCTGATTTGCGCTGAAAAAGCGTTTTACCATCAAGCTCTTCACTGGCTTTATTTTCCATAATCTGCTTATCTCGCTCATCGTTTGAATAAGCAACAACTTTTTTGAAATCATGGATAATCAGAGGTTCATCACTTTCCTGATAGACCTCATTTGTCGGGTAAGCAATCTGATCATCATCCACTTGAATAGGTATATCCGTTTCAAGAAAGAAGTTTTTTATTGCGTTTTTGATTTTGCTATACAAACGCATTCCATGTATACCGGCACGGATAAACTTTTCATTTGTACCGGCACTTTCCTGAGAATATTCGGGGTGTTTTTCAAGAATATCATCTCGAAAATCTTCTTCTATTTGCACACCGGGATATTTTTGGTTATAAAACTTTATATCTTCAATATAATCTGCAGCAATTTTACCATAATCCGGCAAAGTTTCCTCATCAGGCAGTTGAACCGGATTTAATGTAATTTGCCCGCCGGTTTCCTCAGCAGAAGCAAAAGATGCCATCAGCAAAAAATATATCAGAAGCGCTATTCTCATCACACAAATCATTTATTTTACTGTTGAAATAAAATATATTTTTACATTACTTTAAATTATGATAGAATACAAGTATTGAGTAATTTTAAATCAGGTATATATGGATAATATGACTGATACGAACACTAATTATCTGACCGGTAAATGTCTGGTGTCTATGCCGGGGTTGAATGATGACAGCTTTAAAAACGCCTTGGTTTTTGTTTGTTCACATAACAAAGACGGCGCAATGGGGTTTGTTGTCAATAAAAAGATCAAAGAATTTTCTTTTAATGATTTGGCAAACCAACTCCCGATTACCTCTGCTAACCCTATTGTCCCGATAGATCTTTACCAAGGCGGACCGATGGATAAAATTCGTGGTTTTGTGCTGCATACAACTGACTATATGAAAGGGGACAGCATTGCCATTGGTGAGGGAATTGCCGTTTCTTCATCTATTGATATTTTGACGGATATCGCTTTTGGCAACGGACCTAAAGATAACCTTATCGCTTTGGGATATGCCAGCTGGTCACCGAATCAACTTGAACAAGAAATTATTGCCAATTCGTGGCTGGTTGTTCCGGCAACACCTGAGCTGGTCTTTAAGACTAAAGATGAAGACAAGTGGCAAGCCGCTTTAGCTTCTATCGGTGTCGATGTTAATCGTCTTTGCGGGTTGCCCGGACGCGCGTAATATATTCTCATTTTTTATGTTTTCATCTCATCTGAAACTAACTTTCGATGTACATATTTTTCGCACACCACCCTCGGAAAATAGGACTGTACAACTTTAATTTTTTTCTTTATCCTGCAGTTAATAAAGGACTTCCGGACTTATACTAGGAACATATTAAATATAAAATTATAACAAAGGAGGAACTTATGCAACGTTATAGAACAACTACAAAATACAGCCCTGTTGAACAAAATATCATTCTCATCAACAAAATTTATCAAAGCTTTGAAGCTTTAGAAGAAACACTCGGCATGTTAAAACTTGAAGAGCCGTTGTTCATGACTTATGCAGCTAAAAAATCTTTTGCCGGCTTGGTCTTCAAAGATATCCGCCAAGAAGACAAGCCTAAAGAACCTCTGAAACATTAATAATGATGAACTTCAAAGAATGTTGAGTTAAATAAAAGCCCCAGAACGGGGCTCTTTTTATAGTTAGATATCAATTAATGATATCTGGACTTTCTTTCCGTAATACTTGGCTAAAAGATACAATTCCACCAAACGCAAAGAGCGCGTTCCTATTTCCATACCATCCAATACATATTCTGGGATTCTGGTTTCTGCACAGACTTTTTCCATGCTCAATTGCTTGGAAATGCGAATCTGATGAAGCTGCTGAGCCAAACTTCCTTGTGTTTGGATTAAATCTTTTAATTTATCTTTATTATTCATTTTCAACTCCTATTTTGTGTTAAAACAAAAACCGCCTTTTGAAATAAAAGGCGGGGAGTTCAAAACTGTGCGAAAAC
>CAYLIN010000016.1:0-16417 GCA_964383725.1 uncultured Azospirillaceae bacterium
GATCGTCGGCTTGGTAGGCCTTTACCCCACCAACTACCTAATCTGCCGCGGGCCATTCCTAAAGCGATAAATCTTTCCCACTCATGGTTTATGCGGTATTAGCACTCGTTTCCAAGCGTTATCCCCCACTTTAGGGTATGTTCCCACGTATTACTCACCCGTGCGCCACTCTCATAGCTAAGTGCAAGCACTCAACTAATCCCGTTCAACTTGCATGTGTTAAGCCTGCCGCCAGCGTTCGTTCTGAGCCAGGATCAAACTCTCATATTAAATGTCTTAGTCAGACCCTGTCTACATTCTACTATTCAAAAGAATTTCTTAGGTTCCTTTTTCAAAATACTGCAGACATTAAATTACTGCCGTAACCTACCGCCTGCGTATCCTCTTCCCTTATTTACTATCTTATATAACTACCGCAGCTTGTTTGTCAGTCTGACGTGCTCGCCGTCGGTGATGTGGGTTATAGGATGTTATTCCCCAGATGTCAACATAAAAAATTAAAAAAATTTGATTTTTTTTAACATTTTTTACAATTCATTGAAAATAAGCGATTTTTTATGAGAATATTTTATTGCTTAAATATCGTTGCGTTTGTTTTCTTTTTTTTAACTTTAGTACGCTAACATCGTTCAATATACCATAACTGAAAACGAACACAAGGTAGCAAAAATGTTAAAAAACAATATCTTAATATTAACTTTAGTTTTAATCCTTTCGGCTTGCGCCAGTGAAAAACCGGCTCTCAGCGGTGTTGACGGATCAGCTATTCCGCCGGCTTTTGCACACTTTCCGGATGTTCCTTTCCCTACAGAAGCCTATGTTGATTTAGATGAGACTCGAGCATTGGGCAGCGGCGAAAATTGGATTGGCAGTCTTGTTTATACGACTCCATACAATCCGAGCAGCGTTTTTGACTTTTATGTTTCTGAAATGCCAAAGTTAAATTGGATTGAAGTTGCGACTGTTCGTGCTAAAATCAGCCAAATGACGTATATAAGGAAGAATCGAGCTGTGCAGATTTTGATTGAAATGAATCGTGGCGACTCATCAAGGATTACGGTCACAGCCATTCCCAACACTAATGGAGTCGGCAAACTTTAGCCTGATTAGGAACTTTTGTTATGCTAAAAAACTTTTATACAATGGGCGGCGGTCATTTTTGGGAAGATGTTTTCTTTTACCAGAAATGGCGAATCCAGCGGAATTTTACTTCTAAAAAATGCCGTCTTTTGGATAATTGGGATATTCGTAGGCACGAAGGAAGCTTTGAAGATTGTAGAAAAGCGTTTTTAGATTATATTGAAGCCTTTGAATTGGCTCGCCAAAAAGGTCATATGGTTATAATGCTTCACGGATTGGCCGAATCGAAAAATATTTTCAAGCCCTTATGGCGAGCGGTATTAGAAAAAGGTCTTATGGCGGCAGCCATCAATTATCCCTCTACGCAAAAAACATTGAACGGTCATGCCAGACAGTTGGACTTTTTCTTGAATCATTTGGAAGATGTGGAAACTGTATCTTTTGTTACCAAAGGAATCGGCAGTCTACTTTTAAGAAAGATTTTTTCAGCACCGAGTCCGTGGCAACAACGCTTAAAAATTGGCAGAATTGTTGAAATCGAGCCGATGAATCATGGTAGTCCCCTCCTCAAAAAGCTTAGTAAGAATAAAGTTGCAGACTTTGTTCTCGGGCCGATGGCTCAGGAATTGTCAACTCGAAAAGCAGAAGCCTTGCCTCAACTTCCGTCGGATATTGCAACGGGTATCATACTATGCCCATCACTTACAACAAAAGTTATCGAATCTTTGGCAAAAGCCTCTCGCCCGGAGATTACTCCCGAATCTGAAAGGGAATTTTGCGGCGCAAAAGAAGTAATTAAGATGAATGTTTGGCAGATTAATCCTTTTGCGAATAAAGATTTAGTTGAACAGACGGTTAAATTTCTTTCTACCGGACATTTTGGAGCGACTGCAAAAAAAATCAAAAAACTGTAACACTTTATGAAGAATTTTTGTGGTATGATAGGATAATAAAGCTGAAAAGGGCATCAAATGATTAAAAGCTGGCTAATTACATTTTTGCTATTGTTATTGTTAATAGCAGCGTATCGTTTAGAGTTGTTTGAGATATTAGCCAGCCGCGGAATGTTTTATACAGCTTTGTTTTTGGTAATTATTACGCTGATTGCAGCGGTGAAGATTCTGGGCAATCCCTTTGGCAGAGTGGACGACAATGACGACGAACTTTAGAAAAATTTGGGGAATTCTGTTTTTAGCAACGATGACTGTTGTGTCGGCGCCCAATGGGGCATGGGGACAGAAGCTGGAAGAAAATGCGAAAATTGAAGCGCCTGATGAATTCGTTCGAAACAAGGGAATGACGGAGTTAGCTGATAGTCTTAAAGCTCTTAAAGATGGAGAAAAAGAATTCTTTGCCCGTTGTGGTGATGATGCATCAGCTATTTTATGCGATACACGAATTTCTAAATGTATAGCATGCTCACATTCATCTTTGTCGCAGGGTGGTGGACAAAGCTATAATGCTGGTGGAGAGATAATTACGACTACGGATTATCGTTGTATTCCCCAAAATGAAGAGGCCTCTGCTTATAATGAATACAAAGAAAGATCCGCGTTCAATAAATGGGCAACAGGGATGACAGATCCCATAAAAATAAAAGAATGTGTAGATGCGCCTAATAGTGGAAAAGGTGCGGTAAATATTGATCAAGCAATTTATAACACCTTAAAAAAATATGAATGTATGAAAGATAGCAGTGGAAACGAATATTGTCTTTCTGTTCATGGAAAAGATTTTACAATTAATTATGCTAATGGAGAAGGAGGATTTAAAAATTGTGAAGTCCTTCCCGTTAAATTATATAATCAGCGGAAATGTTTTTTCTGTCCTTTGTTTCAGGTATTATTTCGTGCCGCGGATAATATGGCAACAATTTCCTTCCAAAAACTGGGAAATGCGTTTAAAGCCCTTATCGGAGTAGGCCTTGCGCTCTGGATTGCGGTACAAACTCTTTCTCATGTCAGTTCTTTAACAAAACAAGATGCTCCGAAATTCTTGGGTGGATTGATTAATCAAAGTTTTAAATTTTTAATTGCTTTTTTATTATTAGCAAACTCACAACAAATATACACAAAATTTGTCACTCCTGTCCTTGAGGCCGGTTTAGCATTTGGGGGCGCTCTAGTATCGTCCAATCTTGATATTTCTGATAAAGAAATTCGAGAAATAAGTAATATTGTTGATCCCGGAGCTCATTATCTCACAAATGGATCAGAGTCTTTGTACCCGAGTATTGCTGTCTTTATTGCAAAAGTACAATATAAAATTGCTTTTATGCAAGCTGTTGGCTCTTCTCTTGTTTGTGTCGGCGGTCACGGCATGCTAGTTCTGGGAAATGAAGTGGACTTTGGTGATGGTTTTCAAATGGCTATTACAGGTATTTTATTGGCTGTTTTTGGCCTTCTATTATCTCTGGCGTTTGCATTTTATCTAATTGATGCTGTTGTTCAATTGGGAATTGTCGGTGCTTTAATGCCCTTTTTGATTGCTTGTTGGCCATTTAAGTTAACGGCAGGATATACTAAAAAAGGCGTTGAGATTATATTAAACAGCTTTTTTGTCTTTGTCTTCCTGGGATTGGTTATTACCGCTAATTTAGAGTTAGTCAGTGCCGGTTTGCAAAATTCCGCATCACCGACAACGACGACAGAAACTAATGATCAAACGAAAGCTAATGATAAAGCAGAGAATAAGAAAAATGATAAGGCTAATAATGATACGTTAGGAGGTTTATTGCCTATTTATAACGCTATTAATGGTCAAAAAAATGATGAGCTAAAAAAACTGACAGATATCTCAACAACAGGCTTTTTAATTCTGTTGGCTTGTTGTATTTTCGGCTTCAAACTGAGCGGAAAAGCAGAAGAACTTGCAGGTAAAATGTCCGGCGGCGCAATCAGTGGAATCGGCTCCAGCATAGGTACTATGGCCGCAAGCGCTGTTACCAGTGGTGCCAGAAAAGTAACAGCACCTTTACGAAAAGCTGCGGGAGAAAAAATAGGAAGAGGTGCCAGCGCAATAGCCAGAGCCCCTGTTGCCGGTGCAAGGGCACTCTTCCGTCTCGGTAAAGGCAAGAAACCCTCTGGTTCCGGCCCTACACCAACTGTGGGTGGCGGCGGAAGAACCCCCCCCCCCGGATCAGGACCTATCCCGACTGTCGGAAATAGCGGTAGCGAAAGCACGCCTACCCCTCCTAAAGCTGTACCGACTGTTAGTGGCAGACAAGCTACGGAACAAAGCTCAAGAAGAACATCACCCCCTCAACCCACACCAACAGTCGATAGTGATACTAATCCCAACCCGCAATCAACACCGAGTGGTAGCGACAGAGGAGCTTCTACACAACAAAGTTCCGGAAATCCCAGATCTACAGCAACCGGAAGTTCCGGAGATGCTTCAACAGAGCATACGCAAGAAAGTTCAACTGTAAACAATGCCCATACAGAACACTCTTCAGGGACAATAGCAAATGCCGAATCCGATTCAACAGTCGGTAGTGATACTAATACCAACCCGCAGTCAACATCGAGTGGTAGCGACAGAGGGGCTTCTACGCAACAAAGTTCCGGAAATTCCAATCCGACCTCCCACACAACCGGAAGTGATAGACGATCATCTACACAGTCGGCGACGAGGAGCTCGACTAGAAGCAGAAGTCGCGGTAATGACGCTCCTTCAAAAACACAGAACCAATCTCATTCAGAGCAACAGGAAACTTCACAACGATCAACGGTTGAAAATTCTCGACAAGCCGGTCCTCGCAAACCAATACCGAAGGCTCTTAAGAACAAGATTAAAATCGTGAACGGCTCTGCTGGAAACAAACGCAACCTAATAAAAAAACGCTTGAAAAGCCGTAAAAAATAACGACTGCTTTTAACGGGACGATAGGACGATGACAAAATTTTTTGACATAGTTAAAATAGGAAGGGTGTTGATACTTGTTTTATCAGCTCTCTTCCTTCTGTCAGCCTGTTCTAATGACAATACAAATCCCATTTGTAATAAGACCATTGAAGGTAGCTGCGATCCAGCTACATCAATCAAAGACAATGATGCTCAGGTTACCTGTATGTACGCTTCCGTCCTTAAACCTATTTATAATGTTATCGGCGCAACGGTCATGCAAATGTATACATCATTATCCGCGGGCGCCATGAGCTTGGTTATGATTGGTTTTGCTGTTTGGCTGGCCTTACATCTTTTGAAATTTGTCAGTTCCGTGGCAGAATCCAGCCCCGGAGAAATTTGGAATGAAATTCTAAAAAAGGCCTTTATTTGCTTGTTTTGTGGCTTATTAGCCTCCTCTCCTACTATGTTGTTATATACAATCAACACTTTTTTATTTCCGATATATGAAGCTTTTTTGGAGTTTGGCAGCGAAATTTTAAAACTAACAACAGATTCTGACAACACAATTACGGTCTTGACTAAAACGATTACAACCCAAGCCATTAGTTGTAAAGTCCCTCCTTCCGGCACAAAAGCGACATTGGAAGGATTTCCATCCGGTTTTCATGACATGATGAGTTGTATGATTTGTGCCGTCGATGGACGGTTAAACTTAGGGTGGGATATCTCATGGGAAATTATAAAAGAAGGAACTGTTATGGGAATTGTTATCGGAGTATTACTCCGGGTGATCTTTTTGGTTGTCGGCATAGGGTTTGTTTTTTATTTTGTAGACAGCATTTTCCGTTTTGGCATGATGATTTTACTTTTGCCGTTGTTCATTATCGCTTACGCTTTTGGTCCCACAAAAAAATGGACGAGTATCGGTTTCAAAAACATTATGAATTCAGCGGCTTTTATGATGGCGTTTTCAATTATTATTGCCACGACATTAATGGCAATCACAACACTTTTAAAAGATAATCAAGAAGTCTTTAATCCGGCTGAAGATATTGAAACAGCAAAACAACATATGCAAAACCTTAATATTACCTTGATGTGCTTATTATTGATTGGCTTTTTGGTTTTTGGCAGCCTTAAAATCTCACAACAATTAACATCTTCGATTATTGGCGGAAAAACAGATGCTAAATTCCAAGAGAACCTCAAAGCTGTTTTACAGACAGGTGTTAATATCCTTACTGGAGGAATTAGATCTTTAGCAAAGAAAACTGTCTTCTCGGATAAAACACGTCTGGGCAGAGCTTTATCAAAAGGAGGGGCTCTAAAAGCTCGACTTAATCAATTGGCTGGGCGACAGTAAAAAGGAATAAAAGATGTTTGTTCTTTATATAAAAAAAATAATCAAATATATAAGCCATAACTTAAAATATGGAGTATTCTTTTTACTTCTTTTTCCGGCCCTTACTTTTGCTCAAGCATCTCAGAAAAAATTATATAATCAAATGATTGATAATGCTATTAAGGCATATGAACAAACAACAGGTTATCACGTTTCTCCTGACGACGAAGCTATGAAGCAGTTAAAAACAGATTGGAAGACTCAGGGAGGAAGCACCAATATATTCAAAAGGTTTTTTGGTACAGCTGACACTAAGCAATATAATAATATGGCTGCATATCTTAATGAATTCTTGAAATTCAAAAACCATATGTCTCAAGGCTATAGTTACAGTGTCGATAACACAGTAGCTATAAACGTCTATGGTCACCGTTTTTGGGGAATGGATAGTGATGCCACAAATACTATACAAATAATGAACAAATATCTTAATACAGCTGTCAAAGATGGATATCTGACGAAAGAACAATATGAAATCGAAAAAAACAGAATTTTACAAGTTCTAAAGGATTATAACAAGCTTGTAACTTCAAAAATAGAAGCCTCCGATATGTCTAATGAAGAAAAAGCTGATAAGATTTCAGATATTGAGGCTGGCGTTGAAGCTGCCGCAGAGGCTCTTAATGACGATACGTGCCCTGAGGTATCAAGCGTAAGAACTAAATATACCTCCGGTTGCTGGTCATGTTTTGTGGTTGGTAAATTAATTGAAACATTCTTAAATGTGGCCTCTAAGGCTTATTCCGTTTCTCAACGAGCCGGATTGGTTTTACTCTTAATCGGAAGCGGCATCTGGATAGCCACTTGGGGACTGAAAAATGTGTCCTCTTTATCACAGATTGATAGCGGCAACATCTTAAATGAGTTGATAAAATTCCTGTTTAAATTTGCCCTTGCTTACTTTTTTATCACTTCCGGTGTTAAAATGGCTGGAAAATATATTGTGAATCCGATTATGGGTACCGGTGCAACAATTGCACAACAATTTTGGGATGACACAATTAAACCATCTACTGTTGATTTTGACTGGGAAGGTGGTACTGATGAAGAAATGAAATCATTGGAAAAAATTCAAAAAGATGGAAGCCAAAGTGAAGCAATTGCCGATGAAGGAGAACAGAAAACTGAAGAAGCCTCTGCAGAAACCCCCAAAGAATATTCAGAACAAGAAAATGCTTTACTTGCCAGCCAAAAACCAACAGCTGTTATTGCTAATGACATCCCTGACTTTCAACTACCAGGATGTAGTAATTGTCGTTTAACTTCTCCTTCCGGTCCACGTGCTACGTGCGGTGGAACGTGTTCCGGTTGTCATAAAGGTGCTGACTTTGGAGCTGCCACACCCAAAGTGGAAGGAGATCCTATTTGGGCAATTGCAGAAGGTTGTGTTTGGTATAAATTTGATAGTAACGATACCACAGGAAAAACAGGTGGAGGTTTTTATGCTATTGTTGAACACAAAACAATCGGAAACAAAACTTGGAAAAGTTTATATATGCATATGCAACCTCGCTCGCGAGTAGCCTTTGGCGGTTTTGATGATAAAGGTCCCTGTAAAGGAATGGGGAAATTTGTAAAAAAAGGACAGCAAATAGGTTATATGGGAAATACAGGAAAATCAACTGGTGCTCACTTGCACTTGGAAATTCATGAAGGAAGTAAACGTTATAGTCCTGTTTGGATTGCTAAAAAAATTAAAGTTGATCCAACTGCTTGGTGCACATCCGGAGTGGCTCACCCTGAAGATCAATGGGCTGGATTTAAGCAGAACTACACCGTTCCATCAGGAGGGTTTTCTATCAGTGGTTCTTCTTGTGTGAATTTATCCATGACTTATACCAGAGGCGGAGAAAACGGATCTGGTTCATCAAGTTCCGGAGGAAGTGGAGCCAATATTTCTGTTAATATTCCAGAATTCAAATATAATGGTCCGACGGATATTATGTCAAAATCTGTAATTAACAGTATCATTGGGGCAACAAAAGTTATTACGGATACGATGGCTGAAAATATGGTTTTAGGAGATGCTCTGATCTGTTATTCAAGCTTAGACAAAGGTGGTGCTTGGCATTTTTCCTCAATCCCTATAACTAACTTTATTTTATGGTTAGAAGGGGCTTTTATTTGGGTATCCGGATTTCTTCTAACTTTGTCAGTCGCATATTATCTGCTTGATATTTGTTATAAAATTGGATTTGCTGTTATTGCTCTGCCTCTTGTTGTTGGTCTATGGCCATTTCAACTGACAAAAGATAAATTTGCGGCCTGCATCAAAATTATTACCCATTCAGCTGCAACCTTTGCCTTTTTAGCTATGACAACTTCTTACGGCATGCAATTGATTGGAGCCTCTCTTGATAGCGATGGTGGCTTAACCAAAATTTATGAGGCAATTGATGCTGCCTCTTCAACTGGAGCTGCTGTCGGGGATTCAAACGTCCAATATGTGTTAGATCATATGGATCTTTTCAGTATTAATTTTATTCTTTTACTGTTTGCACTCCTTTATACATATAAGCTTATTGGTGCGACAATTCCTAAACTGGTTAACAAGTTCTTCCCAGATGGTGTTTTTGGGGATCAATCCCCAATGCATCACTGGTCAACTGCTGCCACTAAATTTGCTGTTGACGTTGCTAAAAAGCCATTGGGATATGCTCGAGATGTTGCACTACATCAGACCGGACGCCTTGCCAAAGGTGGTGTTAAAGTGGCGGGTAAAGGTATTGGTAATGTAGCCAAGAAAGCGTGGAATAAACTTTCCGGCAAAAACAGAGGCTAGGAGGAATAAGATGAAAAATTTATTTGTTAAATATCAACGGAGTCTTTTTATCAGCCTATTAACTATTGTTTTCAGCATTTCTTTCATATTTCCAATTTCTGCACAAGATAGTAAAGGTAAGCTTTCTGAAGAACAGCTTGAAGCCTTTCTAAGTAAAAACTCCAGACAAACACAACCCGATTTGGCTACTCAAAACATTGAACGAGGTGATGCAGTATATCAAACATTAGAGGCTTACAATCCTGGTGTTGCAAATGCTCAACGAGCCATAGAAGAAACGTCTATTGTTGTAAGGGATGCACGTGCCAATGGCGCTTCAGAAGATGAAATTAAAGAAATACAACAAAACGCAGCTTCTTATATTGCTATTCAGTTAGGTTTGTTGCCAACAAATAGTTTATGTAACGAAAATAAAGATTGCTTTCCTTATTGTTATTATTACGATTATTTACACCGGATGAATCAAAATGGCTGTACTTTTTGTCCTCTTTATAAGGCATTCTTTAATGCGGTCAGTCGGGTTACACATATCTCTATTACAACATTTTCCAGTTCTGTTTTTAAAGTGGTTATTGTTGCTTTTGCTATTTGGCTGGCTATTCATGCGCTGAAATTTGTTTCCTCTCCCGAAACAAAAGATGCAAAGGACTTCATTCAAGCTCTTCTGGTTCAAGGCTTTATCGTGGCTTTGGTTTGTATTATCTTAAACGGGAATGCGATGAATTTTATGAATACTTTTTTATCCCCCGTTTATAATACAGGCCTTACTATTGCTCAAGAAACACTGAGCCCGACAAGTGCTGGAAAAATAAAATCATCCTCAGATAATAATGCTAAAACGGAACAGATTACCTGTAAAACCGATTATGGCCTTTATAATACAAATACTTCTCCTCAAGGGGCTTTGCCGGAGTCTATGGGGAACAGTATCTTGTGCACCATGACGGTGATTGAAGCCCGCGCCAACAAAATTAAGGCTCTTGCTTCTTCCGCAATTTGTCTGTCTTGGAAAAAAAAGTTTCTGTATATACTTCCTCACTTGGGATATTTATTCACCGGAATTGGTTTATGGATTGGCTCTGTTTTATTAATTGTCGGAGTTCCTTTTCTGCTCATTGATTGTGTAGCCGAATTGGCTGTCGCCGGCGCCTTATTGCCGGCAGCAATCGGAGCTTATGCTTTTAAAATGACGCGAAAATATTCTACAAAAGTTTGGGAAGCATTCTTAAACTCAATGTTCTCTTTCTTGTTTATGTCCTTAATCGTGCTTATGCTGACAACGGCTTTTGCACAAATTATGATGGACACAACAAAAGGAGATTTAGATACTCTTATTACCTCGACAGATAGCGCGTTAATACAAGACATTTTAAATGACATTCCTTGGTTTTCTATGGCTTATTTGAAAATTGTTTTTGTTCTGGTTTTGACATGGACTATGGCCAAAGAAGCTCGAGATTTCGCTAATGAATTTTCAGGAAACATTGCAGGAACAAACTTCGGTTCACAAATTGGAACAATGGGAGCTTCAGCCGCAAAAAGTGTAGCAAAAAGTGTTGGAAAACCTTTATTTAAAGCCGCAAAAGAAGGCGTATCCTCTGCGACTAAAGCAACAGTTCATGTAACAAGGCGGGCTCTTGTACGCAGACAAGCAAGTCGTGCTCAACGCCTTGGAACTGCAACACAAAATGCTGATGGAACAACAACCTATACCTATCAGACCAGAAATTGGTACGGGAAAAAGATGAACGTAAGTTCTACAGTCGGCTCCGATGGAACGCCAAATATTAAAACGGAAAGAAAGTCATTTTTCGGTGATAAGACAATCGTCAAAGAAAAAAATGAACATTTCAGTGTTCGTTCAAAATATAAAAAAGATAAGAATACCGGAGAACTCCGTCAAGTCGGTGGAGAAAGAATCCGTTATAACAGCAACGCCCATCGCGAACTTTTTAATAAGAAGAATCAACTGAATCAAGAAACTTTTGAAAGTGTCATGAGTAAATGTAATGATAAACAAAAAATAGCCTTGATGAAAACTATGGTTAATCAACGTTTACCGGGATTTGAAAAAAACTTAAAAAATAATGATTTTGCTCAACACGAACTCCTAAAAGATGAAAATGGACAAGTTCTTGGTTATCGCGAAATTATGAAAGATGGTTCTGTTAATGAAATGAAATTTGCGACCCAAGGTCAACGGATGATGATTGACTTCACTGTCGTTGATAAAAATGGTGATGGTCGCAAGCTGAGTACGGATGGCATCATAAATAAAAAGCAGACATTTAAAAGTACAATCAAACGAAATGAAAATGGTCAATTTACGGAACTGGATATTGATGAAAAATCTGTCAAATCTTCTTATGGTTTAACTTCATATTATGAACGTTATCAGCGCCAACGGCGTTCAAATAAAATTGACTATAACGAAAGCATGTTCTCTGCCGAAGATATCAATGCATCTGCAGATTATATGCGTAAAGACCATTGGTGGCGCAATGCAGGCATGTATGAATTTAAAGGCAACTAATTGACTTTTTCATCTTTGGCAAATGAATCTAAATTTGTACACAAACTGTCTTTTTTTGTACTATTTTCTTGATTAATTTTCTGCAAAGTTTAATATGCAGATAGTTATCGTTGTATCATTTTATGAGGTATTAAGATATGGAAGAAATTATTTTCCCGAACCAAATCAGAATGTATCGTCGCTTGCGCGGACGCTCTATGCAAGAACTGGCTGATCATCTTAATGTTAGTTTATCGGCAATTTCCAAAATCGAAAAAGGATATCGCCGTGTGGATCAAGAACAGCTTGTCAGAGTTGCCGAATTTTTAGACTGCCCCTTGCAAGAATTATTTGTTAATGAACAAAATTCACAGCAGGAAATTGTTCAGGCTTGGCGCAGAGAGCAAGAACGACGAAATAAAATCAACGAAAAAACAGGTTTAAAGACCTTAGGTGCCGGTCTTCGTCAAATTCGAAACGAAAAGAATTTAACTTTGATTGAGGTAGCAGAGAGTGCAGATATGACGTTATCTGTTTATCATCGTATTGAGATGGGACAACGAGAAGTTTCTGATAAGGAATTTAAAAATATTGCTAAAGCTTTGGGAATTACATCTGAAGAATTACGCGATGAAATTAAAAGCCTTGATCAAAAAGGAATGCTTGAGGAAATTATTCAGCGTAATGATGCAAAATATAAACTCCTTTCTAATCCTCGTGGCGCCATTGCTTCCTTTAGTCCGACATCTCCAGAAAGCATGAAGATTTCCGTTTACGGAACAGCAGGAAAAGACGGAAATATTGAACTGGACTTCAAAGAAGAAATTAAAAAAGTTCAAAGACCTGTTCAATTGTACAATAAAAAAGACGCTTATGCCGTTAACCTATGCACCAGACGCTTGGGAACTTTGCTCCCAACACGCTCTATCTTGTTTGTTGACCCGCAGGAAGTGGTCAGTATGGGTGATATTGCAATTTTTTATGTATCTGATACAGAAGCAATGGTTATCAGCATCAGAGAAGATGATAATGGTCGCCTTTACGGAATCCGCTGGAATCCTGATGAGAAAATTGAACTTAAGGATAATGACTTACAGAGAATCCATAAAGTTATCAGTATTAGCTTGTAGGCTTTCTTTTTTTCGAAAACAGTCGCCAAACGGCGGCTGTTTTTTTGCTTTGTTAACCGGAAATTTACATCCCAAGATGTAGAATCAGTATTATGGATAAAGTGCAACTATAAAAAACAAGGGATTCTATTTTGTCTGATACTTTACAGCCTGATGAAATGAGAAAACTAAAAAGACAACGACAGGGAGAAGAAGATCCGGTTGTTGTCGCCCAACGTTTTTTAAATATTTTTCGTCAGCTCCATATTTTCGGACCAGACAAACGAACATCTTTCAACCAAATGCTTCTGGAATTAAAACCAGAAATAAAATCTGTCTTCGGCACCTTACCCGGAGGCAGTGTTATTCAGGATTATATTGCAGAACTTGGCGAAAATAACACCGCTGAAACCGTCGCTGACACGGAGACTTCTGATGAGCAGGCTCCTCAGTCGCAAATTTTAGCGTCTGCTTTAGCTGAAACACAATCGCAACCGACGCAAATTCTCCAACAGCCCGCCGCCCCAACCATTGTGCCACAAGCTCAAATTTCATCAAAAGTTGAACTCGGGCAAAATTTTGCAAAAGATTTAGCCTCAGCCTTATCATCCGTTTTGAACACACACACACCAACAGCAGCTCCGCTTAACATTGCTGCACCACAATCATCACAAGAAATGTTAAAATTGGTGGAGAATTTTGAAAAAAGTCAACAAGCGATTATTCAAATTCTTCAGGATGAGAAAAAAGATCGTAAAACAGAGAATCAAAATCTGACAAAAATGATATTAGCCTCTCAACATCAACTTGCAGCATCTTTGCAACAAAAAGAAACAACATCGCAATCTCTTGATATTGTAAACACGCCCCTCTTTAAAACATTGGCTGAAAATCAAATGCAGCTTGCCAAAATGCTATCATCTGTTGAAAATAAAGCAAGTGTACACACGCAAGAACTACAAACCATCTTTGAAACATCACAACAAGAATTCAGCTCTGTGATGAAAAGCCTTAGCGCCGCTCACCAAGAAGACAACAAGATTTTAGTTCAAGCCATAACATCCTCTCAGAAAGAGCTTGCACAAATATTGGCAAACAATCAAAATCAGCAACAACAAAATGCGTCGGCAAACAGCCAAAATGCCAACAATATACAAATTAACTCAACGGATTATTCAGCACAATTGGCCTTAATTGCTGAAAGGCTCGGAAACCTGCAAGCACCTTCGCAGACAAATTTTTCTCCGGACTTGGCAATTGAAAAGATTATTAAAGCCCAATCTCGCCTTTATACAGAAGCCTTATCTGCTCAAACCAAAGAACTGGCTGCTGTAATTAAACTTGCGCTTCAGGAAAGTCAAAAACTTTCCAACGAAACACTTTTATCTGTTCTTGAAAAGATGCCTCGCAGTGAGGTTCGCTACATTCAAGAATCCCCTTCTTCTCAGACCATTCCGCTGACAGAAGCAACGGATGTTACTTTTTCTGAAAATATATCTGAAGAAATTACTGCTCAAACAGAGGATAATCCCATTCAAGATACTTCTGTTATTGAAGATGAGCCTTTGCCAGAAATACCATCTGTCTCTTCTGAAGAAACAATAACAGAATCCCTTCTTATTTCTGAAGAAGCACCCAAGAAAAAGAAAAAAAAGAAGAAAAAGAAAAAAGTCGTCGACGAAGTAACTGTAACTCCGGAAACAACAGAACAGACAGAGGAAGCATCTTCCTCCTCTCTTGTTACAGAAGAATCCGCATCTGATTTTTCATCTGAATCATCATTAGATGAATTGTTAACTTCCGATATTCCCACGCAAGAAGAAAATATCATTTTACCAACAGAAGAATCCGTCTCAGAAGTCCAAAGAACAGGGAACCCCTTTGCCGGAAAGAGTTCTGTTTTTCAAATCCAATTTGATGAAGATACTTCATCTGATGATACCCCGATCACCCTTACTCAGGAACAGGATAGCTCTCCTGCGTATGATTGGGGATTAGCTCGCTCTGCTGATAATTCTTATTCCAAAACAAATACATTAACGAAAAGCTTATCTTGGAATGATGGCGATTTTGATATTTCCATGCCTAAATCCAACGAAACAACAGAACAGGACGATGAAAACTGGGAATGGGAATATGTTGAGGAAGATACTGACACATCTCAAGATTGGGAATGGGAATACGTTGAAGAGGATGAAAGCAAGCTTCCTATTGCAGAAAACTCTCCTATTTATTCCGGAGATTTATTTTTTCAAAATGCATTACCTGATGATGTGGAACCCTTTATAGCGGAAACTCGTATCAACCTTGATACCCATAATATTTTAATTAAAGATTCTCAAAAGAATGAGGATGGACAGGACCCTTATCAAAATAGTAACCCAAAACATTAAAATAATAATTTACAAAGCTGCTAAGCTAAATTAAATTAAAAGGATAGGAAACAAGGAGCTCGAAATGGAAGCAAGCGAAAGATTTAGAGATGGCAGAGATGATCCGTCAAAGGAAAAGTTTTGGTATGTCGATAATTATGTTTTGCTAAAAGATTATTTTGACAGAACAATCTCCAGAGTTGCTGCTCGTTGTGTTCGCAAAGGGAATATTGCTGTCGAAGAATATGAACATTATGGCTACATTTTAGATGTGTTAGATGAGATATGTGAGACCGGTGATTATATTCTCGCTCATCAAGAGCTTTATCCATATGTTGAAAAGAAAATTGCCGGCGGCTTAAGTTCATTGAAGAAAACATTGGAAGAATTTAAACTTGAACTCAAAAATAATGCTTCTCCGGAAATGATAAAACAAGATAAGGATGAGCTCAAAAAAATGAAAGAAGCTTTGGGAACGATTGATAAATCTCAAGATCCGACAGTCGGAGCCGGCATGTCCATGGATGAGGTCGTTGAAAAACTTATGCAAAAACAGCAAAGTGCTTCTTCTGAGCCTCAACCGACACAACAACCACAAACTCAACCTGTTCAACAGCAGCCTCATCCGACGCAACCTACTCCTCAACCACAGGTTAAAACTCCGCAAACAGCTCCGGAGCCTCAACCGATGATGCAATCTCCATTTAATAACGGAACGAAGTAAACTGATGAATTTTTTTTCCTTATCAAAAAAACTTTTTCTTTATAGCCTGCTTTTCCTCATGACCGGTTGTTCTTGGTATGCGGAAAATCCTGATGAAGTTCAGGCTCAACCCCTAAAACCTGTTTATAGTGCAGAAATAAGGAAACCTGAATATCCGCTTATTCGTACCCCTCAAGGTGCTAGTGAATTGGATTTGGAAACTCCTTTGCGTTGTTTTGTTAACTGGAATACACAACAGATGATATCGACCATCCCTTATAATGTGATGGCATTTAATATGGTTAGAAACGGGACAAATGACATTCTTCCGCGTTTTGAAGTAACAGGATTTTCATTTGAAACAATGCCGGCAGAAAAAGCTTTGCGTAAATTAACCAAGGAAGCCGATATTAAACTTGTGGCCAAAGATGCTCCTTATGCCAGTATTTCTGCTGAAAATTTACGTGGTGAATTTTCTGAAGTTGTAGACATGATTACGGAAGCTGCCGAAGTTTATTATACATATAATGCGGCAAACAAAACCCTTCGTATTAGCCGTAAAGCAAACTTTAGTCTTTCTGTTCCTCAACCTGGTCCGATTTTAC
>CAYLIN010000017.1:0-16317 GCA_964383725.1 uncultured Azospirillaceae bacterium
GGCTTTCTTGTGTTGGGGCTCTAATTTGATCTAACGAAAATGTTACTTCTCTACAGCACATATTTTGATGACAACAGTGTCACCTTTTGAGGCGATGTCATCAATATCTACTATATCAAACCTTCCTTCCCCACTACTGAAGTTAACGCATTCGATCTCTTTTTGTTCTGAAACGCGTTCGTGCTCTTTCCAAATAGTAACGCCGATTAACGCGAATACGAGCAACGTAGTAATAGTTTCTCCCATAGATAGTAATTTTTAATACAACCTTATTCTATCATAAAATTACATCTTGGTCAATAGGTAAAAAGTAACTGATTTTGCAGTGTTTTATGGTGAATTACAAAAAAAAGCACCTCCTAATGAAGGTGCTTAAAAACATTGTAGAGTAACCTCTGGTTTCAACGTTTGAGAATGAGAAGATACCAAACATCAGAGAAGCCTATAGCATCTTTATACATTCCTTGTTGGTAGTGATAAGCAACTGGCTTGATGTCATGTTGAGCCCAAAACCATTTGCCTGTAAGTGGTGTGTCTCCAGCTTTTTTCCGTAGTTCGGAAATCTTTTCCCAGTTCTCTTGTAACAAGAGAATCTCCTCACCCTGCAAAAGTTTTCCGCCAAATCTTGAGATATAATCCCAAAGGACAGGAGGGTTTATAGCTTCTTTCACTCTGCTATGGATGACCAAGGATGGGCTGATGCGATAACCTATAATTCGACCGTTTTCAGGAAGAAAATCTGTACTTTCTACTAAGTTTTCATAAACGTAGCGTGGTTCGGTATAGTCATCAACCTTTTCAGGGAGTTTTCCATTCCATTTTGGTTCTCCGGCAGGTCCTTTATAGATACCAACGCCGTAAGACATTTCTTTTTGGTATTGGCTGCGCGTGTAGAAGCAGACATACGCTACCAAAATGAGTAGCAGAAGGAAAAGAAGCGATAAAATGATAATAGCAACCTTCATAATAACACCGGAATATTTAGAGAGGCTTGTGTGACCGGATCCTCATGTGAAACATAATAATGAATTTTCAGATAGTGTATATTAGGGGTGTTATTTGTCAATATGTTTTTGTTTTAACAGGACAAAATGTTCTTTTTTGTGCAATTTTGTTTATCGTGTGCTTTTAATTGTTGAATAGACGGGATAATTCTTTATAATCGCATCTAAGGAGGATGTGATGATAAGTATTGTTGTTCCCGTTTATAATGTTGAAAAATATCTTTCTCGTTGTATTGATAGTTTGTTAGCTCAAGAAGAACAGGATTTTGAAATTATTTTAGTTGATGACGGATCTACTGATAGGTCGGGAGATATTTGTAATCAATATGCTGAACGAGATCAAAGAATACGTGTTATTCATCAAAAAAACGGTGGCTTAAGTGCGGCCAGAAATGCCGGAATGGCTATTGCTCGTGGAGAGTTTATCGGTTTTATTGATAGTGATGATTGGATTGAACCGGATATGTATTCTTCCATGCGCGCGGTTTTAGAAAAAGAGGATGTTGATTTTGCCATGGTTCAGACGCAATATGCGTATGATACAGGAGAAGTTTCTCCAGAACCATTTGATTTGAACGGTTATTTTGAGATTAATAATCGG
This sequence comes from uncultured Azospirillaceae bacterium, assembly GCA_964383725.1. Classification (GTDB taxonomy): domain Bacteria; phylum Pseudomonadota; class Alphaproteobacteria; order RF32; family CAG-239; genus CAZU01. Next base: position 1,606 of record CAYLIN010000017.1, read on the forward strand.
AATATCAGCGATTTTAATCGCAGTTACGGCTCTGCTTGTAATAAATTGTATCGGCGGAAAAATTTGGTCGAAAAGAATATTGATTTTCCGGTAGGTATTTATTATGAAGACAATGCTTTTTTGTGGGAGTATGAATGTCTTTTTAATCGTGGATATGCTCTTCATAAACCGGGGTATAATTATTTTATGAGAGCCGGATCTATTACGCAACAAAAGTTGACTCCCAGGGCGTTGGATGCTTTAGTTTTAGCAGGAATTATAAAAGAACGTTTGTGTCGACATCAAAAATTTGAGCAATATTTTAGTGTGTATATGGGAAGTTTGGAAAGATTTTTTAAATTGGCTTGTAAAAGATTGCCTCGTGAGATGCGTTCTGAAATTTTGCCGGCAACACAGAAAATACTCGCGGATATTGATGAGAGTTGGTTGGCGAAACTTCCTGCTAAAAGTGCTAAAAAATGGTTGGGAATTAAACAAGGAAAGTTGCCCAGATTTTTATTTTTAGAAACGGATATTAAGCATATTTTACGCTCTTTGTTTTCTTAGAATTTTTTTTGATTGTCTATAAACGGCAATCCTTTGTTGTGCAATGATTATATATGCGGTAAAAGTTAGATAAGTTTGTAACTTTATCGGAATATAATGATGACTGTTTTGGTTCATGCACATGTTTTTTACCCTGAAATGTGGGGTGAACTTAAGGATTGTATTTCTCACATCAAAGCCCATTCATCATGTTTTTTATATGTGACATTGACGCAGCCTAATCCTTTATTGGAAGCAGATATTCGTGCTTTTGATCATCAGGTGGAAATTGTGTATGTTGAAAATAAGGGGTGGGATATTGCGCCGTTTTTAACAGTGATTAATCAGGTCGATCTTGATAAATTTGATTATGTTGTAAAATTGCATACTAAGAGAAATGTTCCGGTTTTTCCTTGTATGGTTAACGGATTTGACTTAAGTGGTGGTAAGTGGCGGCAAAAATTGCTTAATTTTTGTTCCAGTGCCGATAAGTGGTTGAACTCTTTGCATATGTTGCGGAAGCCTAATGTGGGGATGGTGGCTGATGAGCAGGTTATTGTTGAGCGAGATAAAATGACGGCAGAACGGCAAGCTACTTTGCTATCCTTGCTTCAACAGTATGGTTTAAGTCTGGGGAAGAATCCTAAATTTGTCGGCGGGACAATGTTTGCTGTTCGAGCAGAAATTGTTAAATTGTTTCAGCATAAAGCATCTGCAGATGATTTTGAGGAAACAGTGCGAGGAAGAGAAATGACAATGGCGCATTATTGGGAACGCCTTTTCGGATATGCTGTCAGTGCTGCCGGGTATGATATTGTCAGTTTTGATGGACATCAGTCATCTTCATTGCGTTTTGTGAAACACAAAGTGAAGAAATTTTTCTTTTATAAAAAAATAACTCCGGAAAAACGTGTGGTAAAAGTGTTAGGGATTCCTGTTTATCAGCGTAAAATTAAGATTTAGAATGAACGGTTTCGTTGATTAGTTTATTCCACATATTAATAACGATTTGCGGGGCGTAAGCTTTCATATCTTCAACGGCGTTATGTCCCATTTTTATTCTTAATTCTTTATCCTCCATCAGGATTTTGAGTTTGTTAGCGAAGTCGTTTGTATCTTCTGCTAAAAAGCCGTTATGCCCATCAATAATCAATTCATTAACCGACGGGGTTTCTTTGAAACCGATGCTGGGTAAGCCCATAGCCATACCATCGGCAAGGGCCAGAGAAAATCCTTCGTGTAAACTTGGAAAGGCATGGATATCAGCTTCTCGATATACTTCTTGAATCATCGGGTGATAGCCGCAAATGTGGACACGGTCTGAAATGTTATATTGAGCGGCAAGGTCCATGAGTTCTTGGTTGTATTTTTGATATTTTTCCAATCCCCAAAATTCTACGTGCCAATCGGGAAAGCTTGAGGCAAGTTTTCCAAAGGCATCAACAATCAAATGTTGGCGTTTTCCGGCTTTTTCAACACGGGCGATGTAAATTATTTTTTTCTTTTCATGAGATAGGTCTGTTTGTTGTTCTGTCGGAATTTGAACGACTTCATTAGGAATAGTTACGACTTTTTTTACCGGGTAAAACGGAGCTATTGTCGTTTCATAAGATTTCATCAAAACTTGAAAGACGGACACTTTGGAAAAGCAATGGCGATATGCTAACCGTTTTATCCAAGATTTACGTTGGAAACGTTCAAGCATTGCCGGTGGATAGCAATGCATCATCATAATGATGGGAATATTGTGTTTTTGTAAAAAGCTGACGTTAAATAAATCAACGGGAAAGTAGCAAATGATAATGTCAGGTTTTTCTGCTTTTATTAAACGGTTGAAGCGAAAACAAGCCAGGGAAAGATTTTGGCGTAAAAGTCGATAGATGTTTTTCAGCGGATTTTTTGTTTTGCCGTTGAGGTTGGTGAAACGCACATTTTCATCTAAAGAAACGCCGCTTCCTTGTTTTTTATAACTGTCGCAGACAACATGGACTTCGTGTCCCAGTCGGGCGAGAGAATTTACAAATTGGGCAAGAAATTTTGTGTTTAAGACGTTGCGGTCTTTGACGATCATCAGTTTCATAGGATATCTCTTTTTATAAAAAACATTGATTGTTATGTTATACTTTTTTGCGTTCTTTTGTAAAGGGAAGAATTTCTGTTGTTAAACTAATTGTATATTGTACAATGAGTGTTTGACATATTTGTTTTGAGGGTATATGAGTTGAGTGATAGAGTGTTTAGGAAGATAATATGAATCTTTTAGAAAATAACAAAACTATTTTGGTTACCGGAGCAGCCGGTTTTATCGGATCATCTGTGTCAGAGGCGCTTTTGCGGCGGGGTTATTTTGTTATCGGAGTGGATAATTTTAATGATTATTACGCGAAAGAGATAAAAGAACGGAATGTTGCGGCTTGTTTGAAAGATTCAAACTTTGTACTTTATACTTCAGATTTGATTTCTCAGTCGGCTGTAAAGCGTGTTTTTGATGAACATAAAATTGATGCCGTTATTCATTTGGCAGCTCGAGCCGGTGTGCGTCCATCAATTGAAAATCCGTTGGCGTATTGTCAAAGTAATATTGTTGCTAGTGTTAATCTTTTGGAAGAAATGCACTTACATCAGGTTAAAAAATTGGTATTCGCCTCTTCAAGTTCTGTTTATGGAAATTGTCAGGCTGAGATTTTTACTGAAGATTTGAAAGTAACAGAACCTATTTCGCAATATGCTGCGACAAAATCTGCGATGGAACAGTTCTGTTATGTTTATTCCAAACTTTATGATATTCAGAGTGTTTGTTTGCGGTTTTTTACAGTTTACGGACCTCGTCAGCGTCCTGATTTAGCTATTCATAAGTTTACGCGTTTGATTTATGAAGGAAAGCCTATTCCGGTTTTTGGAAATGGGCTGACAATGCGGGATTATACATATATTGATGATATTGTAGATGGGGTTATCGGGGCTTTGACTTATAACAAAACTCCTTATGAGATTGTGAATTTAGGGGGCGGTGAACCGGTTACACTTCACCGCATGATTGCTGAGATTGAAAAAGCACTTGGGATGAAAGCTCTTATTGATCGGCAACCAATGCAACAGGGAGACGTTGTTAAAACTGTTGCCGGAATTGAAAAAGCTCAACGCTTGTTCGGATATATGCCAAAAACTGATTTTACTTCCGGTATCGGTAAGTTTATTTCTTGGTTTTTGGATAACGAAAAGTTTACAGGGTAGTATGATTATGGTGGGACGGCGATATATTATTGGGCGGTTTCGTGAGATTTTATATTCTGTTTTATTGTGGAGAAAATTTCGTCGCTATTTTGCGGAGATAAAAAAGAATCCTCCGAAAAAAGTTATTTATACAACAATCTGTGGTAATTATGATTGTTTAAATCTTAATGTTTTTCTTAATACAGCGTATCAATATGTTTGTTTTACCGATAGTGTTTCGTATTTGCGTAAGAAGACTGTCGGTCCTTGGATAATTAAGCCTTTGCCATATACTAAAATGGATATGGCGCGTAACAGTCGATATCCTAAGCTACATCCGCATAAGCTTTTTCCTGAGTTTGAAGAAAGTATCTATGTCGATGCAAATCTTTATTTTAAAGATGATAAGTTGTTTGCGGCTGCTGAGGCATTAAGTAAGCGCTCAGATGTTTTTTTGGCAATTCCTCCTCATCATAGTACAAGTTGTATTTATGATGAGCTTGATGATTGTTTGATTTGTCAACGAGATTCAGAAGATGTTTTGATGCGTCATAAAGCTTTTCTTGAAAAAGAAGGTTTTCCTCGGCAGTTGGGGTTGTCTGAGAATAATGTTATTTATCGAAAACATCATCAAGTGATGTGTATGAAAATTATGGAAGATTGGTGGCGTATGTTGGAACGCTATTCACGTCGAGATCAATTGAGTTTGTTTTATGTGTTATGGAAAAATAATCAGACAATGACCTATTTGTTGGATACACCAATAAAACATGATAAGGCTAGTTTTCGCATATATCATCATAATAATCATGGACGGAGGAAATAAAAATGAGTGAAATTGATGTTTCATTCGTGATGACTGTTTATAATAAGGAAAGATATCTTCCTTCTGTTTTGAAAGCATTATTGAATCAAACAGGGTTGAAAAATCCAGAATTTATTTTTTGTGATGACGTGTCATCAGATTGCTCTGTTGAGATTATTGAGGAGATGACAAAAGGGTTGCCTCATGTCAAGATTTTTAAGAATACCGAAAATAAGGGAATTAGTATTCGTATTAACCAAGGGATTGAGGCTGCCAGTGGAAAATATATCAGAATGTTGGATAGTGATGATATTTTTCCGTTGGATTCAACTCAAAAAATGTTGGAATTGGCAGAGCGTTATCATGCCGATATGGTGTATGGAACATTTGTAAAAACCGGAAAAGAGCCTGAAGAACTAACGGAAGCCTATTTGCCGGAAAAGTTTTCTTATCGTTATTATAAAGATGCTATGAGAGCTATTTTTAAGGCTCGGTTTACCAGAATGGGACAATTAATTAAGGCCGATGTTTTGAAAAAAGCCGGTGGAGCTGATGAACGTATGTTTATTCAAGATGAATCAATTCCTTTGCGGTGTGCTGTGTTGGCTGACGGGATTGTTAAAATGCAGACAGACGTTGTTTTGGTTCCAAAGGAAAATGGAAATCTGTCCGGGCAAAAGGTGCAATTGGATCATGATCGTTTCTTAGCTTATTACTATTTTATTAAGGATAATCCTCAGTTGAGTAAGGATGTTTTGGCGAAATTGAATATGAGAGCCGTTTCTGCTTATTGGAAATTTACTCGTAAGATGAAAAAATTGCCATGGCTTTCAAAGATTTTTTTCTATTATATTACGGCAAGGTTGGGATGTGTTCAACCAAATTTGAAACTTTTAGATTTGTGGGCAGCGGAGTTTTATCAAGCTTCCGGTGTGTTGCGTGTTAAAAAATAGTCAGAGGTTTGTTATGAAGATCGGAATTATCGGAACAGGTTATGTCGGTTTGCCAACCGGAGTGGGGTTGGCTGAATTGGGTAATGAGGTGATTTGTATTGATCGAGATGAAGCAAAGATTACCGCTTTAAAAAATGGAAAGCTGACGTTATTTGAAGATGGCTTGGAAGATTTGTTTAAAAAGAATGTGGCTGCCGGACGTTTGAAATTTACGCAGTCTATGCGAGAAGGGGTGGAGAGTGCTGATTTAGTGATAATAGCTGTCGGAACACCTCCTCATCCGGTAACAAAAGAAGCTGATATGAAATATATTCATGCAGCGGCAACGGAGTTGGCTCCGTGTTTGAATGGTTATACCGTGGTTGCTACAAAGTCAACGGTTCCGGTTGGAACGGGAGATGATATTGAAGGACTTATCAGAAAGGCTAATCCGAATGCTGATTTTGATGTTGTGTCTTTGCCTGAATTTTTAAGAGAAGGCTTCGCTATTCATGATTTCTTTCATCCGGATCGAATTGTTGTGGGAGCAAACAGCCAACGGGCTGAAAATGTTTTGCGTGAATTGTATAAACCATTTGATGGCAAAACACAGATGTTATTTGTTAAACGTCGTTCATCAGAAACAATTAAGTATGCGTCTAATGCGTTTTTGGCAATTAAGATTCACTATATTAACGAGATGGCTAATTTTTGTGAAAAAGCCGGGGCTGATATTTATGAAGTGGCTAGAGGAATGGGGCTGGATAGTCGAATCGGACCTCGCTTTTTGAATCCCGGTCCGGGGTATGGGGGATCTTGTTTTCCTAAAGATACTAATGCGATGGCTTATATGGGACGTCAAAATGGTGTGACCATGTCTTTAATTCAATCTGCTATTGATGGAAATGACAGGCGTAAGCAGGAAATGGCTGAGCGTGTTTTAAAAGCTGTCGGAGATAAAGTTAATGCAAAAGTTGCTGTGTTAGGATTAGCTTTTAAAGGGGGAACAGATGATTGTCGCGAATCGCCGGCAATGCAGATTGTTGAAAATTTGTTGCTAAAGCAAGCTGTGATTATGGCTTATGATCCTAAAGCGATGGATAATGCTCGTAAGATTTTAGGAGATAAGATTGCATATGCTCGTGATGAATATGAGGCGGCTAACGGAGCTGATGTATTGGTTGTTTTGACCGAGTGGAGTGATTTTAAAAAACTTGATTTGACGAAGATTAAGGCTTTGATGAATACTCCGAAAATTGTGGATCTGCGTAATTTGCTTGATCCTAAAGAAGCTAAAGAACTCGGTTTCGATTATTGTGGAATTGGTCGTTAAGTATCAGAAGTGGTTGATAAATTCATAATAATAAAAAAAATATAAAAAATAGCTTGTGTAATTTTTTTTTTGTGTTATGAATATGCCTGCTGATGAACGGAATGTAGTTCAGCCTGGTAGAACGCTTCGTTCGGGACGAAGAGGTCGCTGGTTCGAGTCCAGTCATTCCGACCAAATAAAAAACCACCCTTTGCGGTGGTTTTTGTTGTATTGGGAGGTAAAAAAAAGCTCACTTGAGGTGAGCTTTTTTTAGCGGATGATTAATTGCATACCTTTGGAAATTTCTGATTTTGTAACATCAGCGAGGGTGATACCAATGTATTCTCCTTCGTGAGCTTCAGTAATGGCACGCATGTATTTTTCAAGCTTGAGGCATTTGGTTTTGATCACTTTGTCGGGACTTGTGATTTCAAGATCGGCATATTGTTTTATCTGATCTTTAATGACGCGTTCGGTGACAACAATTCCTTGTCCCCTGATATTAAAAACAGTGTCAATAGCTAATAAAAATTTTATTTTTTCATCCATAAACAATAATATTTAGATAATTTATTTTGTTTGTTTTTTATAAGAAGTCTAGTGTTAAATATCCTTCATAATATTGTTGATGTATTCAAGTAGGACACGAATTTTTTCTGTTTTTTGAGCGGAATGTCTGGAGAGAACATAACAAGGATATTTGAGTTTGACGCCGAGATCAATAGGAAGCCAATCTTTTCTGGCATTTCCATAATTTATGGGCTGCAATGCGATGCCCATTCCATGTTCAGTTGCTTGGATTAAGAGGTTTGATGAATAAATGGTCGTGGAAACGTTTTTCGCTTTAGATATTATCTTTCTCCATTCTTTCCAGTTGTCGCAATATTCTATATGGTTGCAAATTCGATAGTTTTCGGTAAGGTCATCAAGATCTTTTGGCATCTTGTTTTCTTTAATGAAATCTACGGAAGCAAATAATCCAAAGTTACGAGAATGTTCAGTAATGATTAATCCTTTTGAAATACTTGGATATTTGTAAGTAATTGCGATGTCAATTTTTTCATTGGCGAAGGTGTCGTTATTAGTACAAGGGAATATAGTAATTTTTACATTGGGGTAAAGATTTTGAAATTTCACCAAGTGAGGAATGAGATAAATACCGATACCATCAGTAATGGCAATGGAAACATCTCCGGAAATATTATGACAAGCAAGAGAAAAATTAGCAGCGTTATATAAGAGTTCTTCTTGTTGTTTAGCAAATTCCAATAGCTTGATACCATCGGCAGTTAGGTGAGCGCCACGTGACTTACCATCGACGAGTTTAGTGTCGAGGGCGAGTTCTGCTTTTCTGATTTCTTTTGATAAATTAGATTGTTTTTTGTGGAATATTGTAGAGGCTTTTGTGTAGCTTCCTGTTTGGTGGATGGCTTCCAGGAAGGCAAAAGTGTCAGTTAACAGTTTTTTGTTTTGTAAGTTCATAATCATTGTTAGTTCTCCCTTCTAGTTATACTGGTGATTATAATTATTAGATATTTTGAATATGCGTGCAAGTGAAGTGTTTCTAAATGTGAGAAAGTTAAATTATAAATTTCTTTATTAGAAGAATTATATAAAAGCGGGCATAACAGATATATGAAATTGGCCTCTTCTCATTTCGCAGATATTTTTATACCATTTTTATAAGCTTATCGGATCAATTGAAATCAGGAGATGACATGAAGATAAAAGTGGCTAATACATTAGATGATTTTATGAAAGTTATGGTGTTGCGCGGTATTGTTTTTATCGGGGAACAACATCATAAATATCAGATGGAATTTGATGAACATGAATTGAGCGGGAGAACACATCTTTTAGCATTTGATGATAATGAAGAGCCAATCGGTAGTATGCGTATTTGGAAAGAAGGAAAAGAAGCTAAGTTTGAACGTTTGGCTGTTGTTAAGGAATATCGTGGGAGCGGTGTAGCTGAGGAAATTGTGAAGGCCGGAATGGTTTTTTGTAAAAATCAAGGCGTTGAGACAGTTTGTTTATATTGTATTCCTCAGCTACAACGATATTGGAATAAGCAAAATTTTGAAAGAGTTGGCGGTAATAAAATTCTTAAATATCGTGGTTTGGATTTGGTGCCTGTTGCCAAGAAAATTTGTGGTAACGGAGAGGTATTAACCGAGAAAGAAAAGGAGGAAATTCCTCAAATTATGCAACAGCAAAAAGGGGAATGGTGCGAGGCTCCAACTTCTTCTGTGGCATTAGTTTATTGTCGCAAACCATATCAGAGGTAACAGAAAGGGACTAACATGACTTTAAAAACTCAAGAAACACAAGCTTTTTTAGATCAGACATATAAAATCAATAAAATGTTTGAATTGCTTAATAAGAAAATGGTGAAGCTTGGTTATTCTGAAACTTTAATGTTTCTTCAGGTGGCGCAAAAATCTTTTGAAAATGAAATCTTTCAAATTATAAAAGAAACTCGATAATTTTATTTAGATGATGAGGGTGGGGTAGTAATACCTCTGTTGATGATACCGATCATAATGCCTAAAAGAAGATAGCTGGTGAGACATTCGGCGCTGACAACAATACGAGAAATTGCCGTATGAGGAACGATTTGTCCGTAACCGACAGTTGTCATTGTAATAATACTGAAATAAACAGCATCAAAGATAGCTGTAATTCCGCTGCCAAAATTAAATGCCGGACCAATATCTAAGCTGTTGTGTATGGTGTTAATGCATAGGTTTATAACTGTAAATGTAATGACCATATTTATAAAAAAGTTTGCAAATTCTCCCAAATCTGCCGGGGTGGCCATGGTATTAGGTTTGAGGAGCAGGGATATTTTATTGATAAACAATCTGACATTGATTATGGTGATATAGATGATGATTGCACTTATAATGTAAGTTCCTAGTTCATCAAGGATGACATAAAGGCTTAAAAATCCGGCGATGAAGGATACAATTATTAAATTGCTCGTATCTGCTATATAATAGTGGCGAATATAATTTTTTCTTGCAAAATAGCGGTTAAGAGCAACGATGATTATAGCCGTGAATATGCCGTTAAATGTCGGAATAATGGCGTATAAGTGCCAATATTGGTTTTTATCCGGTAAATAAGTGGATGTGTTTGAGTATAATGACAGTAAAATTAGACTGACAAAAAAACACAGATTGAAATCTTTAATAGCTGTCTCTTTAAATGATTGTTTTACAAAATTTATCATTCTCGTTTACTCAAAATAAGGATGTTATTTTGTTTTTAATATTGTTTTGATGGGAGATATTTTCAAGTTTTTTGTCGGAACAAATTGACAGAAAAAATTTTTTTTGTTATAACAAAGGTATTCTAATCCTTATTGTTTAATTATTAAAATTTTTCTAGTTATGAAAAAAATTATTTTTATGCTAGCTGTGGTAAGCATGCTCGTTTCTTGTAACGATGGTAAAAAGGTGGAAGAAACGGTTGTTTCCGAACCCAAAAATGAAGTTTATCTGCCGCAACACGAACTTCGGGAGGTCGATTTGACGAAAGCTAAGAAGTACATGTATTTTGCAGCTCCAAAAGATTCTCCTGCTACGTCAGTGGAGGTAAACTACAATCCGAAGGTGCCATATGCCGAACCTATTGAGATTGTCTATCACTATTCTAATGGTGATATGTTCACCTATAGGCTTCCCGCTGATTTTGGTCTTTGGGCTAATGAAGCCGGTCGTTTGCGTGTCGTGGCAGATAATGATTGTACGGTGTGGTTACAAGGGCAAACCAAGCGGGGAAAATTTCATGAGTTTGTTTTCTTTGGTGATCCGAAAAACAACGGAAAGAAAATCAAACCAAACTCGTATAGAAATCTTCCTGCCGGAGAGGTGGTTTATCGTCACTGAAATAAAAAATCCCGCTAAAAGCGGGATTTTTTATTTGTAATAGCGTCTTTATTTTTCGAGTTCTTGAAGCATTTTTTCTGATGCTGTCATGAATTTTTCAAATTCTTCTTTTGTTAAAGTTTGTTTTAGTTTTTTGATGGTTTGGTCAGCATATGTGTCCCAATTGTCTTCAATGCCAAGGTCATCAACCATGCGAACTCGAACGTCATAACTGCGGATATCGTCTCCGTTTTTTTCAACCAGAGTGACATAATTGCCATCTTTTATTTTTTCTCTGATCAGAGGGGCTATGTTATGTAAAGCATAGGTTTCATTGTCTCGTCTAAGGAGGGCACAGTTTTTACCATCATATACAAACTCGGCGCGCATAACTTTTTCACCTACGATATCCGTGATGACAATAACGCCATTTTCATCAAATAAAAAGATGGCTTCTTTAGTTGTGATATTCATTTCTACCTCTCTTGATCGTTGTATTGTTGTGACATGTTATTCATAATGTTCAAAGCACGCCGAGCATGTTTGTTTTTATAATGTTGTTTTATCCGGTTGTAAATTGCCACACCAAACATTCCTATCCCGGCTATGGCAACGGCAGGAGAGTCAAGAAAAGCCGCCGTTCCGAGTGTGAAACCGCCAGCCATCACCATTTCACCAATTCCACTTTTACGCCATCCTTTTTCAGCAATACTCATCAGGCGCGCTATTGTTTTTTTCTTATCAGGATGCTTAGCTAAAGGTAAGGCTTGTTCCATGACATTTGTTTTGTAGATTTGTTCATTCAAGTTCATTTCAATTGTTAATGAACCATCGTTCTCATCATAAGCTTCTCCGGTTGCGCTCTGGTTAGCAAGCAGTCGATCTGTTCGAGTTTTTGTGTTTTCAAAAATTTTTTGGCTCAGTTGTGTTGGGTTTTCTTTTACTTCAATGGGGCGAAGCGTGTCGATAGCCTTATTCTTTTTTAATCGACCGTAGCTGATGGCCGCAAGACCCAATGAAGTGGCACTCATAGAAACTTGAATTCCGGGAAGGTAACCGCCTAAAATAGTGAAAATTGTACCGAGACTGCCAAGTCCAAATGCGGCAAGTCCCAGAAGTTCGGTATTTTCTGCTTTATTAAGTATTTTTTGTATGCGATTTTTTGTTTCTTGAGGATTATTTTCAATAACTTTTTCCATGGTAAGCTCCTCGTATGTTGTTTTTTTTAGTTTAACAGGTTTAAAACAATTATTCAAGGATATTTAAGCGACTGAGATTAAAACTTCGTTGTGCTTGACGTTGAACACAAAAAGCCAAAAGGTTTTCTCCGATGATACGGATAGGGATAATTGTGCGATGGGACGTGTTACCATCTGTCTTGTGGTAGATGATTTCTATTTTTTTTCGTTCTTGAGCAGCTTGGGTTAAAAATGTGATTTTTTCAGCCTCTGAAAGGGGGAGAGGGGATTGATATTTTTTCATAAATTCGGCAACATGCCAATCTGTTAAAATATGGCGAAGGCTAACCGGTTTTGCTAAACGTAAACCTTCAAATGATCGGCAACGGCTCAAGGCGACATATAGTTGTCCGGTAGCAAAAGTTCCTTGACCGATGTCGATGTCTACTTGAGAAAAAGTTTTTCCCTGACTTTTATGAATGGTTACAGCCCAAGCCGGACGGAAGGGGAATTGGGTGAAAGAGCCGGCAACTTCGGCAATTAATTCTTTTTCCTGAAGTGTATATTTATAGATTTCCCAAGTATAAGGGAAGACATCGACCAGTGTTTGTTCTTCGTGTAAACGAACTTTCAGAAAACGGATATTTCCATCTCGCAGACAAATGTTTTCAATGTGTCCGATACTTCCATTAACCCAACGGTTTTTGCTATCGTTGTTTAAAAACATTATTTGGGCGCCAAGTTTGAATTCCAGATTTTCGGAAGTTGGATAATAGTCAGTACTGAATGTTCCGTCGATGACGGCATGAGAGATATAAAGTTGTCCGTCCAATGCCTCCATTCGTTTGCTGTTAATGTCATTAGCCAGTTGATTCACTGTTGTTAGGTTAATACGGAAACTGTCTTTTTTTTCGTTGTCATCAAGAGGGATAACCCGAGTGTTTAGAAGATTGATGTCGGAACCGGTTACCTTATTGGAGCGGATACGGTTGAGTAGAGCAATGAATTGGGTATCTTTTTGACGATATATTGTTGTGAATTCAAGAACTTTCAGGGGAATGGATTTAAATACATCAGCACTAAAAAAATAAGGGGATATATATTTTTGTTTGAATAAAGTTTCTTCTTGTCGAGAAATGACCGGAGGGAGTTGATATAAGTCACCGACAAATATCATTTGAACGCCACCGAAAGGAGTCTCTTCTTTAGGTCCATACATTTTTAAGAATGTGTCGATGCAATCCAAAATATCAGCTCTCAACATAGATACCTCATCAATAATCAGGGTATCTAATCTTTTATAAATACGTTTGGCGCGAGGCGTGAAATCTTTATTTTTGATTTTTTCAACACTAATATTAATCGGAAAGCCGAAAAAACGATGAATCGTTTGTCCGTGTACATTGAGAGCTGCTACACCTGTCGGTGCTAAAACAACAATGTTTTTAGCACTCTTTCGGCAGCAATAATCCAACCATGTCGATTTTCCGGAACCGGCTTTTCCGGTAATAAATAAATGTGATTTGCTGTTTTCAAACAAATCAAAGGCTTGTTGAAATTCTGCAGATATGTCGAGAGATTGTTCCATCGTTTTCCGGTTGTCAAAATTTATTTTTATGATAACATGTTTCGGGGTTTGAACAAGAGGATTTTGTACGTATGCAAGAAATTGAGGACAGATTGGTTCATGTTGAAATGCTTTTAACAGAACATGAACGTGTTATTGAAGATTTGAATCAGGTTATTATTGAGCAAGGAAAAACAATCGATCGTTTGTCTGCTCAAAATCAATATTTGTTAAAGTTGATAAAAGAAGATACTGTAAAACCGTTAAGTGAGGAAACGCCTCCGCCGCATTATTAAAAATTTTTTCTTCCACTTGTTAAATATCAAAGATTAATTATATCTGTTTGACGAGGTGTCAAATGGATTTGGATGCAATGTATAAATTGACGCACGGGCTTTATGTTTTAGGGGCGTCGGATAATGGAAAACCTGTGGGAAGTTTGGTCGATGCAGTTATGCAAGTCGCTAATAAACCTATTGCAATTGCTTTATCTTGTACAAAGGGGAGTTATACAAGGGAGTGTATTGAGCGGACCAGTGTTTTTTCATTGTCTGTTTTATGCAAAGATGTTAATCCGTTTGTGGTTGCCAATTTTGGTTATCAAAGTAGTCGTAAAACTGATAAATGGAAAGCGGTTAAGTATTATATGAAGGATGGTTTGCCATATTTGGAAGATAATTTGGCGGTGTTTCGGTGTCAGGTTTTGCATCATTATGAGCTGGAAAGCAATACCTTGTTTGTGGCAGAAGTGACAGAGGCGGCAGATAATAAAAATGGTGAACCTCTGACTTATTTGGACTATCGGTCATATTTTCGTCATGAGGTTATGGCCAGTTTTCAAAATTATCAAATGGAGAATAAAACAATGGCTGAAGATAGCGAAAAAAAATGGGTATGCACTGTTTGTGGGTATGTTTATGATGGCGATGTGCCGTTTGAAGATTTGCCTGATGATTATATCTGTCCGTTGTGCGGTGTGGGTAAAGATTTATTTGAACTTCAATAAGTGATTATGAAAAAAGGCTTCATTTCTGAAGCCTTTTTTTTTATTCATCATCAATAGGAGAGCTGTCGCCAATCATTTCCGTACTGAGGTGTCCGGCATCGGCTTTAATTTTATTTTCGATTTCCAATGCGATATCAGGATTATCACGTAAGAATAGTTTGGCATTTTCACGTCCTTGTCCGAGTTTGTCGCCATTGTAAGCAAACCAAGAACCTGATTTTTCGATAACGCCGGCTTTAACACCTAAGTCAATCAATTCTCCGGTTTTGGAAATGCCTTCGCCATACATGATGTCAAAATCA
>CAYLIN010000018.1:0-15823 GCA_964383725.1 uncultured Azospirillaceae bacterium
TGCAATCATTATCCCAAGAAACGCGTAATGACCGCCGTAACGGCATGGCAATTGACTGTGCTAATCTGGCTTTGTTGGAAAAGCTTTCCGGACATCAAAACGAAGCTGATGATTTTGCGCAAAAAGCTTTAGAATACGCCCAAGCTTTTGGAGAAGATGACCTTTATCAGCTTTTGAAGAACAAGAGCTTGTCTTAACAAAAAAACAGCGCCGTTTATTGATAAACAGCGCTGTTTTTAAATTACATTTCCAGAACCTCCCAATAGTGCTTGGGAACAAAATCTCTGTGCCAAGCTTCTATGTTGGAAACATTTGGGAGTACCGGTTGGGGGCGGAATTCCATGTAAGACGTATAGAGCCCATACTCAGGACATTCTTTGACTGTTTCGTCATTATAACAAAACAACGGATATTGATGTTTTTCATAAAGGAAAAACTTTTCCAAATCCGAAAGTTTGATAGCGCACGGGCTTTCAGGACGAGAGAACAACCTCTTCGAAAATTTGACAGCAACAAGCTCCATAAGGTCATAGACAGTATTGACGAGATAAGCTTCAAAATTGTCAACAACTTTCACCACTGTCTGTTTATATTCACCCTTAAATTTTCGTGTATACAAATCGGGTAAAATCTTAGGATGCTCAACAACATCTTCATACGTCAAAGAACTCGGTAACGGATACGGCAAAACATCTGTCTTTTCATCTATGCTTGTAAAAGGAAAATATTTGCTATCTATCGTTCCGTCCCACGATATATACCATACATAATCATTCCCTGCTATTTTACGGCTTTGACTATATAAAATATATCGAAGAAGAGGACTATTGATACCTCCTTTCGTTCTGCCTCGCTTCTGAGTATAGTTAAACAGATTACAAAAAGACAAAAGACTGTAGAAGCGTGCATAGCCCCCTCCTAAGCAATCTGTAATAACCAACACATTACAAAGTCTGTGATACAGAATGTATTTCTCAGCATCCAGTTGAAACCGTTGTCCCACGTTGTGAACATCAATATCGTCGAGATTATCCGGCAGACTTTTTATCCACCAATGTTCAGGAAAACGTTTTTTCAACTTTTTCAACCGAAAGTCCATCACCCAAACAGGCCCTCCTGCTTCGGAACTGCCCCATGTACTTTCTTTGATGATGGTATCAAAGATTTCCCAAGGCTGATTATTAAAATTCATAGTTATAATTATTAAATGAGACATAAAAATTTTTCTTATGCCTCACTATAGTTGCTTGAGATTAAAAAATCAAGCACAATATAATAGACTTGATTGCCAGACCTAGCGGACTTTTAATTTTGATACCGCAAAAGCACAGCCTTTTCCTTTAGGCGGTATAATATCGACATCCTCGACACCAACGTTGGCAAAAGCTAAGACATAAAATGTCGGTACGGCTAGCGGATTAAAGAGGTAATCACAGCTAAACAGCTTGATTTTACTTTTAACCTGAAGTCCCGTCTGATTCATAAAAACTTTAAAACTGCGAGACCAAGATGTTTCACCAAAATCACCATATAAAATTACTGGATTATCCTGTTCCGAAACAATTGTTTTTAGATTCTTAAAAGCTTTTTGACGACTTTGAGCGCTCATCTTGGAAAAATCGATATTAATAATCGTGTAGTTTTTTCCAAGATGATGATAGGGAACCAAATTTATAGCAGAACCGCGGCGAGAAATCAGTGTGATATTTGTTCCATCTTCTATTTTCGTATTAATAAAAAGATTAGTCGAGGCAGACAAATAACCATACTGCATGAAGAGACAAGCGCAGAAAAATACGCCAGCTCCCCAATAACGCAACAATCCGGCATAAACGCATAAACAAAGACTGACAAGGTAGACTTGAAATAAATAGTTTTTTAAAAAACCGAATAAGCCGAAATCAACAGAATTGAAAAATAACAAAAAATTATATATGCCGATAAAAACAACCATGGTTTTTATCAATAATTGTTGCCGCCGACTTTTTTTTCTTTGACTGAGGTAACCCATTTTTAATTTATTTTATCTATTGTTAAAAAGTATATGCTGAGATATTATGTTTGTGCTTGGCATTGTAAAGTTATTTTTTTTATTTGTAAATGGTTTGACGCAAAATATGCATGAGCAATTAACAGCTTTCATTCAGGCCGGAGATTTTCTTGCCGCTGTTTCTAACAATATCGACATTCTTGCCGGAATGTTCGATCATTATTTGTCCGGAGCGAACAATCTACGCCTGGCTTCAATTATCCTCATGCTTCTGGCTTTTATCTTATTTCTGTTCCTGATTATCATTCTTTATGTGAAGTCAATTATTTCTTTTTTGAAAAGCAATAACTCGGCTGACGATAAACAATCAGATGATGATGCTGATTTTAACGAGGACGAAGATTTACAGCTTAATCAAATAATGATGGAAGAGCAAGAACGAGAAAGAGAGCTGGAAAGAGAATTGCAAAAAGAACTTGAACTTGCTCGTATTCAAAAAGATTTTCTTGAATCGACAGAAAAGGCGCAAAAACAGGAAAAAAAGCGTTTAATCGAAGAAGAAGAACAAAAAGAAAGAGAAAAAGAGCAAAAAAATAAGGAAAAAGAAGAAAAAGGGCGACGCGAGCGCAAAAAAGAAAGAGCAGATAAAAAAAGAAAAACCACCATTGATTTAGATTGGGAAAAAGGTAAAACCGTTAAACTTAATGATAACACCCCACAATTAAGTGAAGAGTTTTTGTCCTATCGACAGAGCCAAAAGAGCCTTTCTGATTTGCTCGGCTTAATGATAGATATGTTGGGGCGTGGTGTTGATGACTTGAAAATCGCCCAAACAATTATGTATCGTAATCAAGGAAAAAATTCTGAAGATGATGTTCTTCAGCTTATTGAAGCGGTTAAAGATTTTATCACTTTATGTATTAACGGCAACTTTGATAAATTGCAAAAAACTCAATCTTTGCCGAGTGAGGCCGATGCTTTGTATCATCTTGCCAATGGAGATACAACCATAACGCTTTCCCTTTTGGAGAATCTGATGGATTATCACATTGAGCAAAGCGGAAAAGCAATTTCCGCTCAAAAACGGGCTGAGATGTTTAAATCCATCTCAAATTACGCCAATACTTTTGGTAGCATTGCCGCCATTCATGATCTTCATTTGGCAACGGGAGCCTTTGAACTTGCTATTGAATTGAACCCGGCAAATATAAACGCTTGGGGACGATTGGGAGACATGTATGCCCGAGCCACATCAAACAATAAAGCCATTTGGGCTTATAACAATGTCTTGAATCAAGCTGACGAAGATTTATACGCTCGCCAAGTCGCTAACGCAAATAAAATGATGTCACAATATCTCTATGATCAAGGTAATAGTCTGCAAGCCGCAAAACTTTATAATAGCAGTAAGCAATACTATGACTCTCTGGGAATTAATCGCCGCTTAGATAAGCAAGAGTTGGAAATTGTGGAAATCATTGAAGCAAACCAACAACAAGATTTGCAACGAACCATCCAGAAAATTTTAGAAAGAAAAAACGCTGCCGTTTATAATTTTTAGACTTATTTTGAGCGTGGCAATGAAACATCCGGTGCTCGTAAATATAACGGCTTTGGAAAATCACATCTTTTGTTTTCAAAGCAACGCATTCCAGCCTCAGCGACACCTTCTATCGGTACAGCCTCAAGCATTTTGATACAGTGAAGGCTCAATCCGCTGGGACGACTTAAAAATCGTTCGACACCATCGCCTGTTAAAGAAACCTTTTTATGCCGAAGCAGGGCTTTGACATCATCATATTCTCCGGCCTGTGGCGCCGAAATTTTATTCAATGCCCCGTCAAACAACTGAAAATAAAAATCATCTCGTTTGGTTTCAATAATCACTGCATTAATTTCTGCAAGCTCTTCAGGAGAAAAGGTCAAAGCATAGGCATCAAAAGCAGAAACCCCGCAAATCTGCAACTGCGGAACGGCAATCGAAAAGGCTCTGGCGGCCGCAATTCCCGAACGAACTCCGGTAAAAGAACCAGGCCCGGTACATACATTCAATAGCCCTAAATCAGAAAACGTCAGCTTTGCATCATCTAACATTGTTTTCAACTGAGGAATCAGAACTTCTGTCTGACCAAAATCCATCATTTGCTGAAAGCGGCTAATCTCTTTGCGATCATTTTGTAAAATAACAGCACATTGCGCCGCCGTTGTATCGTAAGATAAGTTATACATCTTTTCCACTTGTTTGAAAAATTGGGTTTTATTAATGCGTTTTATAGAATAAAATCTGTAAAGACACAATAAATTTTAATCTGTTTTGCAAAAACTCATGATTGATACGGTATTTTTAAGTGATTTGTATTACGCCGCTCCGGAGCTTTGGTTCTTTTTAGCGGCTTTGTTTCTATGCTTGCTCATCTTTATTTTCTTTCAATTATTCAAAATTTTAAGCCTGCAACGTAAAAATTATTTCTTAAACCGCGATCGTGAACGTTATGCGGAAACTCTTTATGCCTCTAAGGACGGATATTTCGCATTTATTTATCCTGATGAAAAAGTTAATGATCCCAGAAAAAATGTTGTCGAGCGTTGTTCCAGACGATTGGCGGTTATGCTTGCTTTGCCGGAAGGAATTAAATCAACTTTTGAAGATATTTTGAAAAATTTTTACAAAGACGACATTAAGAAAATCCTTAAATATGTTACTTTGTTGCGTGAAGAAGGTGTTTCTTTTGATGATGATTTTATTATAAAAAGTAATAATAAATTTTTGCGACTGTCCGGATCTCGCATTAATGGTGCTGATGGAAATATTTATTGTGACATGATTTGGTTTCGTGATATTAGCTTTGAAACATATAAAATCGTTCGGCTTGAAGAAGACAAGCAAAAAACATCGGCAAAACTTCATCAACTTGAAGATTTACTCGATAATATTCCATTTCCGGTTTGGCTTAGAGATAACCATCTTCACTTGCTGAGATATAATAAAAAATATGAAGATCTTTTGGAAAGAAAATCTGAAATCATTGCCGATAATGAACTGACAAGCACTAATGGCGAAAAGATTCCTCAAGCACTCGCTCAGGCAGCTCATACAACGAATAAACCCAAAAGCGGTACCCTCAATATTGTTAAAGACGGAAAAATGCTGGTTATGGAAGCTATCGAAACGCCTTTTCATGTTGATTTAGAAACAATTTATTCTGCTGGAGCCTTAATTGATACAAATGAAAGAGAAGAACTTAAAAGAAATCTAAAACAACATCAAAATGCTCAACTTGAAATTTTGGGAACCTTAGGAACAGCCTTTGCCGTTTTTGATCAACAGCAGACTCTTGCCTTTTACAATAAAGCATTTGCAAAGCTCTGGAAGCTTGAAGAAAATTGGCTGGAAAGCAATCCGAGTTACACTATGTTTTTAGATGACATGCGCAACAAACGTCAACTGCCGGAAGTTCCCGATTTTAGTAAATTTAAAAATGATGAACAAAAAGTATTCAGCACAATCATTGAGCCGGAAGAAGATATGCTGCATATGCCGGACGGAAAGACCTTGCGCCGTGTTCGAGCCCCTCATCAGATGGGCGGATTGATTTTTGCCTATGAAGATATTTCAGATAAATTGGCGACAACAAGCGCCTATAACGCTTTACTTTCAACACAAAATGAAATGTTGGATAGTTTGTTTGACGGAGTGTTAATTTTTGGAACAGACGGACGCTTGAAATTCTATAATCAAGCTTATCTGAAATTATGGAATGCCAAAAAACAACGACTTGATCAAGAACCGACGCTTGATGAATTATTGGAAATGCAAAAACACTTCTTTAATCATGATGGAAACTGGTCAGAATTAAAAAATGATATCAGCGGACATATTTTAAATATGACGACCAAAACTTTTATTCTCAATCGTAACGAAATTGACAATATTGAAGTGGCATCGACCCATCTCTCTGATGGCTCATTGATGATTGTTTACAAAAAGGTGTGACTGCTTTCTATTTGACAAGATGCTTTTTCTGTGCCACCATTTAATTGGTCAATGAGATAAAAAAGGACACAGACCATGAGTGAAGATTCATCGAATCCGAATATAGAATGGAAAAAAAAGAACAGTTTTGATAACAAAGAACGCCTTTCTTTACGTGTCGATGTTCAAAAAGCCTTAAAACAAGAAGCCAGTGATAAAAAAAACATTGTCACAAATAATGTTCTGCGTCCATCCGACCTTCCCAAAGGGCTAAAAAAAATCAGAAAAAAAATAAAGGATATTTATGATGATGACGATGAGGATGAAAATGACTACATTCTCCCGCCTGATTTCCATAACTCTTTACTAAATGCTTTGCATGAGGATGAAAAACAGTTTTTGCATCAGCAAAACACTCTCAAAACCATGAATGAACAACAAAATGCAGGAAAAGCCGCTGGAATTATGGCTGCCGATAGGATTAGTCGTGATTTAGGCCTGAAGGGGATTGATAAAAAAACAATCAACAAAAATATGTTTGATATTGCATTGAGTTCAGAAAGTTTTGAAAATGCCTTACGCGATGATTTGAGTGCAAAAGCTAAAATCAAGGGACGTAAACTGTCACCAAAAGAAACTGTTGCTTTGCTTCGTGGAATTAAAAAAATACAAAACTTGGCTGAAGCCTCCGATGCCTCAAAAACAAAAGTTCTTGAGGGATGGAAACTTGATGAGTTAATCGATGCCGGTCGCAAAAACGCCGATGAGGAAAAGATTGCAGAAAAAATTCTAGAAAAATCCGGTCGTAAAAAAGATCATAAATCAGTGAAAAAGATGGCTCAGAGAGTTAAAACCCAAAAGAAATCCTCAGAAAAAAACTCTAGCAAAGTGCTTGATTTTTATCAACGCTGATATCTTGTTATTTTTTCCAGCAATCGATTATACGCTGCTCCGAGGCGCTTAAATTTCTCTTCGGCGTCTTTGTCTTCACGATTGATATCCGGATGATATTTTTTTACGAGTTTTTTATACTGTTTCTTCAATAAATCTTCGGTTAAATTATCTGCTTTCAGCTCCATAATCTGTAAGCTTTGCAAATCTTCCGCATTAAAATATGGTGTACTTGAAAAGGACGAATCGATATTTTCGGTATTAAAAAAATCAAAATTTCCATCAAAGTCAAAACCGAAATTGTATTTTACTCTTGTTCCAAAACGAAAACGACGGCGCTGATCATGCTCCTTTTCTTCTTCAGCTGCGCCTTCTCCATCTCCATAATAGTTCCATTTGCTGTTATATTCTTGAACATGCTTAAGGCAAAACCAGTAATATTCTTTTAGACGGCGATCTTTAGGTGCGCGGAACTCTCCGGCTTCTTGACAGCCGGGGTGGTCACATTTTCGACTTTTTCCCTCATTTTGCGGGGCATAATATTTACTGCGGCGCTTTACGTTTTTTATCATTTCTATTCTGCTACAAATTAACTTATTGATTATATCTCAACAGAAAACGTACAGCAACGACTTTTTTAGAAAAATGTCAGCGCAAGGTAAATCAAAAGTAAAACAAGAGCGGCATAAAGCCATGATGATTTTCGAAACATTTTTTCTTTGCCTAATTGCGGTGGAACAAGCAGATGTTCCAATGCTTTTCCATCAGGATCCGGCAACGGGGAATATGGCTGCAAAACCATTCCTTGCGATGCATAAACATTCATAACACCACTGATATCTCCGTCTTCTGTTTTTTCCGGAATGTTATCTATGGGATAGCGTAGAAAACATTTTGAAAAACTTTCTAAAATATCAACCTCAGAGCTCAGAGCCATTAAGCTTTCTACACTACGGCGCAAACGACATTCCGCTAATGTTTTAGGCATCGTCCCCTTCTCCAGATAGCTGTCTAGATAGTGCAACAAAGAAGCGCTTACCGGATATAAATAATCAAAATCCGCAAAATTAACTCTCTGTTTTTCATCAATAACAACACTGGAAAAATTTCCCGGAAAAACATTCTTTTCAAACAGCAAATAAGAATATACGGAAACCAAATTTTGTTGAGCTTCTACCGACAATGTTGATGTTTGACGAATCGGCGATGCAACATCTAAATAAAGCTTCGGCTTGTCTGTCATTCCCCAATCAATTGATAACTCGCAAGCTTCTGAACAACCGGATGTATATTCAAGCAATCGCTCAAATTCGACACCGTAAAAACGCATATCCGTCTTTAAATCCATTACCGGAAGCACATTATTAAAATCCTTTAATAACCATGGATAATCTGTGGTAACGATATCCAGACAAACATCTTTTAAATCATCCCATTCTCCTTTGAGAGCCGCCTGTTTTAAAAGGCTCTTCCCCTCCAAAAACCTTTCTTCTTTTTCAGGTAAAAAGTAAAACTGAGAACCGGAAATTTTCGGTTGGGCTGCGGCTTCATTAAAAATTTGCGTTAAAAAAGGATTATTCTCTCGTTGAAGCATGGCTGTAATTTTTTGCGGTGGCTCCAAATCATTTTTAACGACCCATAACCGTGCTAATTTTGAAACAAAGGAAAAACTTTTTAAGTGTTCAATCAGGAATAAGCAATCGCTTTGCGCCAGACGACCAGCCCAATTTAATTTTTTTAGAAATTGTATTATATCTATTTTCATCTATAATGCTTTATATTTTACAGTCGTTGACGGAGAAGATCATGCCCGAGTTGCCTGAAGTCGAAACAATCAAAACCGCTATTTCTTATTTTATAGGGAAATGTGTTATCAAAGGCTTAATTATCAACAATTATAAATTTCGAATCCCCGTACCAACCGATATTTCTGAAAAAATATGCGGCAGACAAATCCTCTCCTATCAGAGAATCGCAAAATATATCGTTATTTCTCTGGATAACGGGTACAGCATTATCTGGCATATGGGAATGAGCGGAAAAGTAAAAATAACTGATGATAAACCGAATCCTCCTGAAAAGCATGATCACATCATTATCGAAACAGAAAACGGCTGGTTGACCTTTAATGATGCCAGGCGTTTTGGTGTTTTTACTTACTGCGACACATCCAAACTTAACCAGCATCCGCTTCTTAAAAAAATCGGACTTGACCCCTTTGATGAAACATTAACCGCAGATTACTTATTTAAATGTCTGCACACAAAAAATATCCCGATTAAAGTAGCTCTTCTTAATCAAGAAATTGTTACGGGAATCGGAAATATCTATGCTTCGGAAACATTATATTTGGCCGAAATTCATCCGACACGTCCAGCGAAAGACATTTCTTTAAAAGAATGCGAAAAGCTCATCATCGCCTTTAGAAAAGTCTTATCCGATGCTATTGCCGCCGGCGGCTCAACATTGAAAGATTATCAAAAACCGGATGGCAGTCTGGGGTATTTTCAAAATTTACATTGTGTTTATAATAAAATTGGGCAAAAATGTCCTCATTGTACTTGTGATATTAACCAAACAGGTGGGATAAGAAAAATCGTCTTGGCCGGAAGGTCCAGCTTTTTCTGCCCGAAAAAACAGAAGTAAAAAAGATGATAAAATATTATAGTCTATTGGCATTTATTTTTCTTAGTTTTACAGCTACTGCAGCTTCTTTTGTTGAAGGGCTAGAAGACATTCCCATTCCGGCAGATACTCAACAAGTTTCCAACGACACCATCAGCTTTGGAAATGAGGATAGTCGTCTGGTTGAAGTCATGCTGACCAGCAGTCGAATCGACTTTAAAAAAGTTAGTTCTTTTTACAAAAACACCTTACCGCAAATGGGATGGCTTTATCAGGGCAGCAGAGAACAAACGTTAATCTTTGAACGAGAAGGAGAGGTTTTAGAAATCGCAAAAGAATCCGCATCTCCTTTACGTGTCAGACTTACCGTCAAAAGCAAGATATAGGAGCGTAACAAATGGAAGAATCGCACATTATTTCCGAAACTATTGATAATATCGGTATCATTACTCTTTCACGCCCAGAAGCTTTGAACGCAATGACGCTGGAAATGCTCAATGAATTGGCTTGCCAAATTCAGACGTTTGATTATGACGAAACAATCCGAGTCATTATTGTTAAAGGAAACGATAAATCTTTTGTTGCTGGAATCGATATCAAAGAATTGGGTGAGGAAGTCAATCAGCAAAGTTTCGCCCTTGATTTGTGGTATGAAGAATTCAATAAAATTGCCGCTTGCAGTAAACCTATTATTGCTGCCGTCGCAGGTTATGCATTAGGAATCGGATGTGAATTGGCCATGGCTTGTGATATTGTTTTAGCTGCTGATAATGCTCGCTTTGGACATCCGGAAATCAGTTTGGGAATTTTACCGGGTTTCGGAGCTTGCAGCAAACTGACTCATCGCTTAGGAAAAGCTAAAACGATGGAGATGATTTTAACCGGAAAAGCATTAAGCGCTGAAGAAGCTGAAACAGGGGGAATCGTCAGTAGAATTGTTCCCTTGGTCGATTTGAAAGAAGAATCCATTCGTGTCGCACAACGAATCGCCGCACAACCCTATCAAGCTGTAATCGAAAGCAAACAAACAATTAAACAAGTAGCAAACATGAACTTGCAAAACGGAATCGATTTAGAATCGAAAAGCTGTAAACTCAGCCTCAATACACAGGAATTTCGTTTACAGCTTGAAAAATTTATGCAAAATAACGGCTAAAACAGCCATTTATGCAAAATTTAGTTGACTTGCATGATGGTTAGCGTTTATAAAGCATTACATTTAAAAATTTGTAGTAACTTTTTTATTGAATGGAAATAAAGACATGGCCAATCATAAATCGGCAAAAAGCAGAATTATCAGAAACGACAAACGCAGCATTGTTACAGCTGCTCGCAGAAATCGCGTTCGCACTTTTGTAAAAAAAGTTGACGCAGCTATTGCCAGCAACAATAAAGAACAAGCTCAAGAAGCTTTTAAAATTGCAGAATCTGAAATGATGGTTGCAGCTCGCAAAGGTATCTTCCAGATGAATAAGGCTGCTCGCACAATTTCTCGTTTGTCTAAAAAGATTAAAGCTTTAGCTTAAGTCTACGACTGAAGTTTTTCAGCGGAATCTGAACACAAATCAAAGACTCCCTAAGACTATGAGGGAGGTTTTGGTTTGTGTTTTTTTATGCGCAAAACAAGCGAATCTAAGCGACTCTGCAAAGAATCTATGTCAAGAAATTTAATTGCAATGTTCTTAAAATGTTCTGTTGTAATTGTTTTATAAAAACTTTAGTATCCGAATCACTTTTTGAGGAGATGAAAAAAAGTTTTCTAAAACAGAAGATGTTTCTCAATAAAAAAAATCAGATGATGAACGTGTTTTTGTTTTAGAAATGGGGAACTTTATTTTCATTGCCGCTTGAAAGCAGCATCCTCTTTCCTGTTTTATGACGGGTAAGCAAGTATCATTGATAAGAACCTTACTTATCCTATAGACAAGAAAGATAATGAGACTCCTGTTTTATAAAAGATAAGGTGCGAACATATTGATAAGAACCTTATTTATTATAAACAGAAAAATGTTTGCCGGAAAAGCCTCCTTAAAACATCGTATTATAACAAATTAGTTTGGTTTTAATTTTATTTAATTGGGGAGTAGAAATGGCTGAAGAAGCAATAAAAACTAACGATTCTGTTCAAGATCAATGGGGACAGATTTGCAGCCAATTGAAGACTGAAGTCGGAGAAACAGCTTTTGAGAGTTGGCTGAAGCCGTTGACTTTGGGGTCTTTTAGTGACGGGACGATGAATATTTGTGTTCCGACCCGTTTTATGAGAAATTGGGTTATTACACATTATAGTGACCGCATCCATAAAATTTGGGAAAAGAAGAATCCTTCAATTAAAAATGTAAACTTTATTGTTCAATCAGTTCAAGAAGAAGCTCGCGGATTGTATAATCCAACTTGTCGCTCGCTTTTGAAGAGAATTTCTTCAACGCCGGTTCCACAAAATTTGTATCAATCAGGCTCTTCTTTTATTGCCAACAGCAACGATGGTTCTTTGAACGACTCTTTATCCGTTCCCTTGAATCCACAATATACATTCGACAATTTTGTCGTCGGTAAGACTAATGAGTTTGCTTATGCTGCCGCTCGCAAGGTTGCCGAATCACGCAACGTGTCTTTTAACCCCTTGTTCTTATATTCCGGCGTTGGCTTAGGTAAAACCCACCTGATGCATGCTATTGCTTGGCATATTAAACAACAAGATCCATCTCGTAACATTGTTTATTTGTCTGCTGAAAAGTTTATGTATAAGTTTGTTCGTGCTTTACGTTACAAAGATACAACAGCATTCAAAGAGCAGTTTCGTTCCGTTGATGTTTTAATGGTTGATGACGTTCAATTCATGGGCGGAAAAGACACAACACAGGAAGAATTTTTCTACACATTTAATTCATTGATTGAAGAAGGTCGTCAAATCATTATTTCAGCTGATAAATCTCCTGCTGATTTGGAAGGTATTGAAAATCGTTTGAAATCTCGCCTCGGCTGTGGTTTGGTTGCAGATATTCATCCGACAGATTTTGACTTAAGAATGGGGATTCTTAATAATAAGGCGCAGCAATTGGGAATCGAGCTGCCGGTAAAAGTTGCTGAATTTTTAGCACAAAAAATTACATCAAACATTCGTGAATTGGAAGGTGCTTTACGTCGCGTTATCGCTCACTCTCAACTGTTGAGTGATAAAGAAATCACTTTGGATATGACTCAAGATGTCTTGAAAGATATGTTGCGTTCTTATGACAAACGCACAACCATTGATGAAATTCAAAAGAAAGTTGCTGAACACTTCAATATTTCCGTTAAAGAAATGCAATCTTCTCGTCGTGCTCGTACAGTCGCTCGTCCACGTCAGATTGCAATGTATTTGGCAAAACAACTGACATCACGTTCTTTACCGGAAATCGGTCGCAAGTTTGATCGTGACCATACAACGGTTATGCATGCTGTTCGTAAAGTTGAAGAATTAATTTTGGAAGATTCTTCTTTGGCTGAAAATGTTGATGCTTTGCGCAGAACATTAGAAGCTTAATTTCTACCCCAGACAAAACTCTCTCAGCGGCCTTTTTAGGCCGCTTTTTTTGCAAAAAACTGTTGACGACTCTTTGATTTAGCTTCTGCTTTTTGCGCTTTATGTTAAACTTGAGATAATAAAAAGCTTTTTATACTGATTTTAGGTGATATTGAAATGAAATTTACTATTGAACGCGCAAATTTATTAAAAACACTTAGCCATGTGCAGAGTATTGTTGAAAAAAGAAATACTATTCCGGTTCTGTCAAACGTTAGAATCGAAGCTTTAGGTGATGGTATCAGCTTTAAGGCTACCGATATGGATACAGAAATCACGGAAATTGTTGATGCAAAAATTGAAGAAACAGGTGCTACAACAGCTCCGGCTCATATGCTTTACGATATTGTTCGTAAATTGTCTGACAGTTCACAAGTTGAACTGACTTTTCCTGATGAAAAAGGATTGTTGACAATCGCTTCCGGTCGTTCAAAATTTGTTTTATCAACCATTGGTGTTGAAGATTTTCCTGTTATTTCCGGGGATAAATTACCAACAAGCTTTGTTATGCCGAAAGATGAGCTGAAAGATGTTATCGATCGCACACAATTTGCCGTATCAACAGAAGAAACCAGATATTATTTGAATGGTTTGTATGTTCATGTGAAAAAAGAAGGCGCTTCCAGCGTGTTACGTGTTGTTGCAACCGATGGTCACCGCTTGGCTTGTGTTGAATCTCCAATGCCGCAAGGCGCGGAAAACATGGCCGGTGTTATTATCCCGCGCAAAACAACTTCTGAAATTCGCAAATTATTGGATGATACCAGTGTCGAAAATGTTACCATTGAAATCTCGGAAAACAAAGTTCGTTTTACAATGAATGATGTGACATTAACTTCTAAGTTGATTGATGGAACTTATCCTGATTATGAACGTGTTATTCCGACAGAAAACGACAAGAATTTGGAATTAAATGTTAAAGAATTGGCGTCTGCCGTTGACCGTGTTTCAGTTGTTGCCGAAAGAACCAGAGCCATCAAGATGTTAACTCACGAAAACAGAGTAACAATCACAACATCAAGCCCTGATTTAGGTAGCGCTTCTGAAGATTTGGAAGCTAAATATGAAAACGAATCGTTAGAAATCGGTTATAATTTCCGTTATCTTTTGGATATCTTGGGAGAAGTTAAAGGGGATACAGTTCGCATTTCATTTTCTGATGCGGCTTCTCCGTCCGTTATTCACGACACATCAGATGCCAGCGCCATTTATGTTTTGATGCCAATGAGGGTTTAATTGGAGCAAAATGGATACGAATCTGGCCTATAGTTTTACAGATTATTCAGAGTTAAAGTCAGGTGTTACGCGCCTGACTTTAACTGACTTTAGGAATTATCAGTTTTTGCGAATAAATGCTGATTTGGCACCGGTGGTTATTACCGGTGAAAATGGCAGCGGCAAAACAAACATCTTAGAAGCCATTTCTTTTCTGACACCGGGGCGTGGATTGCGTAGCGCTAAATTAGCAGATATTAAAAGAATCATTCCGGAAAACATAACAGATGAATATCGCCCGACATTAATCAATCCTTTCAGCTGGGCTGTTTCTGCTGAAATTTGCTGTAACGGTACAACAACAGAAATTGCAACTGCCGTTGAAAAATCATCAAAAGAAAATGAAGAAGATGACGGCTCTCGTTCTTTTGAACGAAGAATCGTAAAAATTGACGGAACTAAAACATCTTCACAAGCCGATTTAGGGCGTTATATTTCCGCCATTTGGCTTACACCACAAATGGATCGCATGTTTCGAGGCGGCGCTCAACCGCGCAGAAGTTTTCTTGACCGTTTGGTCTTTGCGTTTGATATGGAACATGCTAAGCGAACAGCAACTTTCGAACACCTCTACAAAGAATGGTATCGCCTTTTGAAAGACGGAAAAAATGATAACTTCTGGTTATCGTCTTTGGAAGAAAACATGGCGACGACAGGTGTTGCCATTGCGGCCGCTCGCAGAGAACAAATTGCCCGTCTTAATACATTTATTGAGCATGAACCGGATGATGTTTTCCCTAGTGTTCGTTTAGAGTTAGATGGGCTGGTTGAAAAATGGCTAGATAAAATGCCGGCTATTGAAGCCGAAGATAATTATCGTCATTTGCTGGCTAAACAGCGCCGAAACATTCTTTATAACGACACAGTTGATGGGGTTAACAGAACCGACTTTAAAGTCTTTTATCGCAAAAAAGGTATGCCGGCGGAACTCTGCTCCACCGGCGAACAAAAATCCTTACTTATCAGCATTATTCTGGCACAAAGCAAATGTCAGGCTTTGCACAAAGGGTTTACACCGGTTTTGTTGCTAGATGAAGTTGTCGCTCATTTAGATGATACAAAGAGAGAAGCTTTAATTGCCAAAATTAAAGAGCTTGGTTCACAAGCATGGATTACATCAACCGATGCCGAACTTTTTGCTTCTATGCGCTCGGATGCTCAATTTTGGGAAGTCAAAAACAACCAAATTTTCAGATAAATTATAATCGAATCACTGGCGGCAGCTGTAGACGCTTAAACCCTTGCGCATGATAACGACGAATTACCCAATCAACCGTTACGGCATCAAATCCATCTGCAATGATTGCTGCTGCCGATTGATGTTTATCCAAATATAACTCCAGAATTTTATCTAAGACTTTATACGGCGGCAGAGTGTCTTCATCTTTTTGTCCTTCTGACAGCTCAGCACTCGGAGCGCGCGAAATAACCGCTGACGGCAAAACCTCGCCTTGTTGATTTCGCCATGCCGCCAACTCAAAAATTTGTGTTTTATAAAGCTCGG
>CAYLIN010000019.1:0-15751 GCA_964383725.1 uncultured Azospirillaceae bacterium
AGGTCAGAGTAGGGGGGCGACAAGAGGAAGTATTGGATGCAAAATCTCGCCAGAAAATTATTTTAAAAGCGGTTGACGATTTACCGAAGAAAATGCGTCAAGTGATTGTTTGGCATGAGTTTGAAGAGCTTAGTGTAGAACAAATCGCACAAAAACTGGATGTTCCTGAAGGAACAATTAAATCGCGGTTATTTAATGCCCGCAAAATTTTGAGTGAAAAACTACAATTTTTGAAAGGAGAATAAATATGAAAAAAACTTGGTTAACAATGCTTGCTGTTGGTGCAATAATGGGTAGTCCGGTTATGGTTCAAGCACAGGAAGGGGAATTGCCGCCACCGCCGCCACCGCATGAAGATGTGCGTCATGAAATGAGAAAAGAGCATCACGAGCGTTTTGCCAAAGAGTTGGGATTGACAGATGAACAGAAAGCTCAGGCTGAAAAAATTCGCCAAGCCGGACGTGAAAAAATGAAGCCTTTGAAAGAAAAAATGGATGCTCTTCATAAAGAAATGGATGAATTGCGTAAGGAAAATATGAATGAGTTTGAAAAAATCTTAACACCGGAACAGCAAACTAAATTGAAAGATATGAAAGCTAAAATGGACAAGAAAATGAAAGAACGCCGTCCGCATCATAAAAAAGGCGGATTTAACAAAGATAAAAAATCAAAATAAGTTTTAGTTTTCAATTTTATGCAACAGCCTCTTTAGTGAGGCTGTTTTTTTGTCGAGGTACCTCAAAAAAGTATTGTTTTGTTAACCATTTTGAGGTATACTAAAAAATAATGTAACTTGTTTGGGTGCGGACTATGAATGAAATATCGTTGACATCGTCAATGAGAGCCAATTTACTTGCGTTGCAAGATACGTCAGCATTAATTGGAACCACTCAGAAGCGTTTGGCCACGGGACTGAAAGTAAACTCAGCTCTGGACAATCCCTCATCCTATTATGCGGCAAACAGTTTGAATAACCGAGCCGGAGACTTATCTGTTCTTTTAGATGCCATGGGACAAGGAATCCAAACTATTAAGGCAGCCACCGAGGGTGTGGACGCCGGTATTCAAATCTTGGAACAAATGCGTTCCGTTACAGAACAAGCCTTGCAACAACCTGTTGGCGTAAAACTGAATGAAACAGTTCCGGTTGACGTTTGGCAACCGGTTGAATTAACCACTCGAGATATCAGCGAGTTTGAAGCTGAAGGATATAGTGTCATTACGGCTGATATGACAGCTGATGATATTTATAATATGATTGAGGAATCTTGTGGTAATTCTAGTGATAATATTGCCAGAGTTGTTTTAGCTGAAGATATCGTGTTGGATGAGCAGTTGTATACTGAGTTTGATTGTATTATAGATGGTAACGGTCATACTTTGTCCTTTACGACTGATGTTGAGAATGGCGCAATATATTTTGATAGCTCTCGTGCTGTTCTTCGTAATATTAATATTAACTACACCAATGAAAGTGATTTTCATAACTCTGTTGTGTATAACTATAGAGGTGAATTGGAAATTTCTTCCGTTAATATTAATTGCAAAGGGGATTATACGCATGGTATTATTGCTTTAGGTGGTGCTAAGGTGACTATTGACACGACAGCGGGAATACATGTTGATGGTAAGTATGCGCAGAAGTTTTTTAATCCTAATGAGGCGGAGGAGATACGGAACAAAGCCTTATTTAATGATCCCAATTCTTCCGTTTATAACGGGCGTGCCAATACAGATGCTTTGTTGAAAGAGATCGGGGCTGATGCCTTAGCGGCAACGGCGGCGAATCAATTTTATGTCGGTAGTAAGACGGATGCTCACTTTGGGCAAGGAAAGTGGTATTTGCCTGCAATTGGTGAGTGGGCAGAAGCTTATGGGACTGATACGTCACAAATAGATGGAGACTATTGGGGACGTTCCGGAGCGACTGGAGATAATATAAGGGAAATTAATAAAACACTGGCTGCTTTGAAAAATAAGGGAGTTGCATCTGAAGAGTTAGGTAAAAATTATAATTATTATTGGTCGTCCTCTGAGGTTACTGCTAGTAGTTCATGGTATCTCGATGTGAGTGGCGGTAGCCGGTTCTTCCTCCCCTATGAAGATACCAACGGTTCCGTGCGGTTTTTCCAGCTTTTAGAAAATTGCTTTAACCCTTCACCCCTTTCCGACGGCAAAGCCGGCGGTCCAAAAATCGGCGATGTGATGTATACTGACTTGAGTTACGGTTCAGCAGAAGCTTATGATAATAGCAAGACTGCCGCAGGTGTGGTCACCTGGGTTTCAGAAGACGGGAAATCTGCCAAGATTATGAATCTTAAAGATTTGAGCTTTAGTTCTTACAATACAGTAGGCAAATTTAATCCTGACAATCCGTATAATAATACATATAAATATACATATCATACCACAAGTGCCAAATATAAGGAAAATGTTGAAGGAATTGCGGATTTTACCGGAGTTTGGGGAACCACTATTACGATTATTAACGATGACATCAATGGTTCTTTGGAGACAGTCTGTCTACAAAATGCAGATGTATATGCCAAGCAGTTTAACGAGTTACTGGAACAATATGACATGCTGGTAGGAGATAGCACGTATAAAGGAATAAATCTCCTGAACGGAGATGCGCTCAGTGTTATTTTTAACGAGGATATGTCCAGCCGTTTGAATATGTCAGGAAATGACATTCGTTCCGCTCATATAGGTTTAGGACAGGCGACATGGGAACAGGTTGAAGATGTTCAAACTGCGGCTGAGGCTGTTTCCAAAGCCATATTACAGTTGCGAGATGTGAGTTTTGAATTGGGTAACAGTTATTCGATTATTCAGAATCGCCAAGACTTCACCCAAAGTTTAATAAATGTTTTAACCGAGGGCGCTGATAATTTGACCTTGGCTGATATGAATGAAGAAGCGGCCAATATGTTAGCTTTGCAGACGCGTCAACAACTGGGTGTAACGGCTCTGAACCTGTCATCGCAGAGTGCCCGCAGTGTCTTGAATTTATTCCAAAGTTAGAGATCTCCGGCATTCGCCGAAGATGACAGTGTTTGTTTTAGCTGAATATGAACCTTAGCTTTTTTTGATACGTTATATTAAATGTCTTTAACTTTTTTAGGAGTTTGTGATGTTTAAGAAATGTATCGCTGTGTTTATGATGTCTTTGTTTTTTGTTTCTTCTGCCAGTGCTAAACCTCATGGTGGGCATCATCAGCCACCTTCACCTCGCGGGCATCCGTCGGTAGTGGTTAAACATTCTCACAGTAATATTGGGGGAATTTTAGCTGCCGGTGTGGTTGGAACAGTTATTGGCAGCCTGATTGCTTCTAATTCTAATCAAAATATCAATTCTTATTCGTCTTCAAGCCGTTGTGTCGTTTTACGTTCGCGTTATGACGGACATATTGTCAAACGGTGTTATGAGTCTCCTGTTTGTTCGAGAAACTGTGGCGAAGATGTTTATGACATTTTGTATATTGATTAGGAGGAAAGCTTGTGTTATAAAAAATCAAATTTGATTTTTTATGGACAATAAAATGAATAAGGAACTTTTGGCGCCGGCCGGAGATATTGAGGCCGGCTATGCCGCAATTCATTACGGAGCTGATGCTGTTTATTTAGGGCTGCAACAGTTTTCTGCTCGTGCAACGGCTACTAATTTTGATGAACAAGCTCTTAATGAATTTATTGCGTACGCTCATGCTAAAGGGCGTAAGGTATTTGTGGCTTTGAATACATTGCTTCAGGAATGTGAGCTTCCTGATTTGTTAAAGGCTCTAAATGTTTGCGTTAATTGTCAAGTAGATGCGTTGATTGTGCAAGATCTGGGGGTTGCTCGTGTGGTGCGGGAACAGTATCCTGAAATAGAACTGCACGCCAGTACGCAGATGGCTGTGCACAACAAAGAAGGCGCTTTAGCTTTGCAAAAAGCCGGATTTAGCCGTGTGGTTTTGGC
Organism: uncultured Azospirillaceae bacterium; assembly: GCA_964383725.1. Taxonomy (GTDB): domain Bacteria; phylum Pseudomonadota; class Alphaproteobacteria; order RF32; family CAG-239; genus CAZU01. Next base: position 3,962 of record CAYLIN010000019.1, read on the forward strand.
TCGGGAATTAACATTGACAGAGATTAAAGAAATTGCGTCAATTCCGGGATTGGAAACAGAAGCTTTTATTCATGGGGCCTTATGTTATTCATACAGTGGATTATGCTTGTTTTCATCAATGGAAAGCGGTCGTAGTGCTAATCGAGGCAAATGTTTATATCCATGTCGTTCTTGTTTTAAAGGAGAAGAGGGGGATAAGCACTATTTTTCTATGAAAGATATGGCTTTAGAGGCTGATGTTTTGAAAATGCCTGTCACATCATTAAAAATTGAGGGGCGTAAAAAGAGTGCTTTATATGTGGCGGCTGTTACTGATTATTATCGGCAGATTTTGGATGGTAACGGAGCAGATGATAGTCGGGCAGAGCGTATCAAACAAATCTTTTCCAGGCCATGGTGTCATTTTCATTTCCATGGAAAAGATAAATCCGTTGTCGATAAAAATTTTGTTGGACATCGCGGGCTTGAAATTGCTAAAATAGATAAAATTCAAGGATGTACGCTTTCATTTAAAACAAATAGATTAATTTCAAAACATGACGGAATACAGATAGATGTTCCAGGACATGACAAACCTTTCGGTTTTTCTTTGAAAAATTTGCGGGTTGGTGGAAAGACTGTTTTTGAGGCAAGAGCCGGTAGTATGGTCGATATAATTTTGCCTCCTCAAGCACCGCAACTTCAAAAAGGGTGGACTGTTTATTTAGCTTCTTCCAGTCAGGTAAAAGGGGCATATGATTATCAGCATCCTAAAGCCGGTGAATATAAAAGACGCTATCCATTGGATGTTTCTGTTACGGTTTTAGCAAATAAAATTATTGCTGAAACTTTAGGTAAAAAAGCTGTGGTTGAAGGACATTTTGAACCTGCTGTCGATTATGAAAAGGTGGAACCTGCTATTGAAAAGGCTTTTTCTAAGACAGGAGAGACTGTTTGGACATTGCAAAATATTCATATTCTCAATCAGGATCAATTGTTTGTTCCGGTATCAATTTTGAATGATTTGCGCAGGCAGCTGTTGGATATGATTTGTCCTGATGAAAAATATGGGTATTTGCCCAATATTTCAGCTTGTACGCACTATGCAGAACCAAAGTGGATTATAAAAACAGATCATCCGGAAGTCTTGAGCCATATTGATTTAAGTACGGTTGATGAGGTTATGGTTGCTGTTTCTCCTGCTACGGATTGGAAGGCTTTGCGTCGTCTTCCTAAAAATAAAGTGCGTTTGGCATTGCCGGCTGTATGCCGTAAGAATAAAATGGCAACTTTTGTTTCTTTGATTAATGATTTGTTGGCACAGGGATATCGAAAATGGGAAATTGCCAATTATTGGGGGCTTAATGTTTTACCGGAGAAAGGTATTGATTTAAGCTTTGATAGCTCAATTTATACAATGAATACGCAAGCTGTGGCTATGGCAAAAGAATTTGGAGCCGGGCGGATTACCCTGTCATTGGAGGATGGATTATCTAATATGCACACGTTGGTAAAAACTTCACCATTGCCGACGGTAATGGTTTTGTATCAAGATGTGCCATTGTTTACAAGTGCTGTTTGTCTGCGTTCTAATGATTGTCAAAATTGTTCGCAAGGTGAAAAGTGGTTGACATTAAAGAAAGGAACAACCACATATCAAGCATTGTCGAAGGATTGTCATATTATGTTGTTCTCTGAAAAACCGCTTTGTTTGGCGGCAGAGAGGGAAGATATAAAACCGGATTATTATCGGGTTGATTTTTGTTATAAACCGTATTCTGCAGAGCAGGTTGCGGAGATTTTTGAGAAAATCCGTTCTTTTCAAGATGTTGAGAACGGAATGAAGGCTAACGTGTATCGTAATAAGAATTTTTAGGAGGATAAAATGCATTTGATTGCAGTGGTTTTGGTTCTTTATATTGTTTATGCGGAATGGCGGGCTATTGATTTGCGCAAAAAGTTGCAAAATTGTCAGGCTTTACTTGATAAACTGAATGAGGAAAAAACACTTTGGTATTCCGGTGTTTTGCCAAAGTCTGAAGAATTGTGCTTGTTTCAGGAAGTCGGTGGCGAATATGTTATTTCTAAACTTTCTGATAAACGTTGGCTGAAAAAGGACGGAACAGTTGCTTTTGAGAAAATTAAACGTTGGGCTTATATTAATGATTTGGATAATATCTAGGAAAGATGATGTAAATGAGACGTTTTGGGGTTAAGTTATGGACTAATGATGTTTTTAAAAATCATCAGTTTTTTAGCGAAATTGTCAATCATGTTAAAGACGGGGATTTTGATTATTTGGAACTTTTTGTTTTTCCAGAAACATTTGAAGCAACATTTAAGGATATTTGCAAGGAAGTTAAAGGAGTTCCTGTGGTTATTCATAACTCACACAGTGGTTATGGTTTTAATACCGGAAGCAAGGCTTGTGAAAAGAATAATCTGAGAGATATTAATGATTCTAAGCGTTTTGCTGATGAGTTAGGGGCAGACATTATTATTGTTCATGCCGGTAATGGGGATAAACCTGAAAATTTTGACGAGACAATTCGGCAGTTTAATTTGTTTAATGATAAACGGATTGCCGTTGAAAATTTACCGCCGATTTGTGGAACCAGCGGCAATGTTTTGCATGGATTGCTTCCTGATGAAATTAAGCGGATTAAGGATGAAACGGGATGTCAATTTTGTATGGATTTTTCGCATGCGACTTGTGCGGCGAATTATAAAAAAATACCGCTTGATCATGTGTTTGCTGCATTTTGTGCGCTGAAGCCTGATATGTATCATTTATGTGACGGAATGATTGATGAAATCAATGACAAACATCTGCATTATGGAGAAGGGGATTATAATCTTTTGCATTTGGTCAATGATTATATTCCTGATGGTGCTCTGGTTACTATGGAAACAGGACATTCATTACCGACAAGTTCACAACCGTGGCTTAATGATTATGCGTATCTGCGGAAGCTTGAGCGTTAATTAGTTCATCAACAAAGCGGGGGAGTGTTTCTCCCGCTTTTCCGTATATGTGGTGGTCGAAATAAAGATTGTTTGAGGTTGTTTCCAAATTAAATTCGTATGTTTCAGCTCCATAGTATTTGGCGATTTGCACGAAACTTGCGGCAGGGAAAACAACACCGGATGTTCCAACGGACACAAATAAGTCACACTGGTGAAGAAGTCTGTCTACATCATCCATATAGAGTAAATTTTCACCAAAAAAGACAATGTTGGGTTTCATCATGCTGCTGATTTGGCAGTGCGGGCAGGTGGTTTCGGTGTCGACATCTCCGTAAGTTTCTAATACGTGCCCACAATTTAGGCAAACAGCCTGATTGATTTGCCCGTGAATATGATAAATCTTTTGGCTTCCGGCTTTTTCATGCAAAGTATCCACATTTTGCGTTATGATACTGATATTTGCGTCGTATTCTTTTTGAAGGCGGGTGATTGCTAAGTGAGCGGGGTTGGGTTTTGCCGCATTAATAATAGGTTTCAGTTCGTTATAAAAATCGTGGACATATGCCGGATTGCGTTGAAAGGCTTCAATTGTTGCAACGTCTTCTACAGGATGATTGTTCCATAGTCCATTTGCGGCACGGAAAGTTGCTAATCCGGATTCTGCAGAAATGCCTGCTCCTGTTAAAATGACGATATTTTGGTAATTCTTTTGCATTTTCATTTCCATTTTGTTTTTTGTCTGATAGAGTTATACTCATGATAATTATTTAAGATATGGTTAGCTTTATGATTTATGATTGCTTTTTATTCTTTAATGAATTGGATTTGCTGGAAATTCGCCTTAATGTTTTGAATGATGTGGTTGACAAGTTTGTGTTGGTTGAATCGCGCAAAACATTTAGCGGTAAGGATAAACCTCTGTTTTATCATGAAAATAAAGAGCGTTTCTCTGCATTTTCCGATAAGATTATTCATCTTGTTTATGATGAAGATATTAGTCAAATTACTAATCCTTGGATAATTGAAAATAATCAGCGTAATTATATTTCTCAAGGATTGGTAAGCGCAAAGCCTGATGATGTTATTTTAATCTCGGATTTGGATGAAATCCCTAATCCTGATAAAATATTAAAATATAAAGATAAATCAGGGATTAAGTGCTTTAGGAATGATTTCTTTTATTATTATCTTAATTTTATTTGTGTTGATGAGCCGATTTGGTATAAGGGAACTCGAATGCTTCATTATAAGGATTGTGCTCATTTTTTGGATAATGTTAAAGTCAAGATGAATAGTCATTTGCCTGACGAATATAAGAAAGGAACAACGATTAATAAAATTCGTTACTATAAAAAAGGATTTCAAGTTCGTAATGGTGGATGGCATTTTAGTTATTTGGGTGGTGCAGAAGCGATACGTAATAAAATTTTATCTATTTCGCACAGTGAGTTTCATAAATCGGAATATACGGATTTGGATAAAATAGAGAGTAGGGTGAAGGCCGGAGAAGATATTTTTAATCGAGGAAAACGATATCGCATGGTTGAAATTGATGATAAATTCCCCAAGTTTGTTCGTGATAATATTAATAAATATCAAAGTATTATTTTACCATCTTCATCTTTTAAATTATCTACATTTGATAGAATTAAAATCTTTTTGAAGAAATATTGTTAGTGAGGTTTGGTATGAGTTGGTGGTCAAATTTATTTTTGCCAAAGCCGTTTAATCAAGGATATTTGCCTGAAAAAGATGGTCATAGTGTCTTTTTTGCGGAATTTGGAAATCCTAACGGTAAGCCGCTTCTGGTGTTTCATGGCGGTCCCGGCGGATCACTTTCTTGTCGGAAGGCTAGGCTTTTTAATCGTAAGAAATATCATATTATTACATTTGATCAGCGAGGATGCGGGAAGTCCTTACCGTTGGGTGAGGTGAGAGCGAATACAACCCAAAGATTGCTGGAAGATGCTTCAAGACTTCTTGATTTTTTGGCGGTAAAAGGAAAAATAATTGTTTGTGGTGGTTCTTGGGGATCTACGTTGGCTTTGTTGTGGGCAATTCAAAATCCGCAACGGGTTGAAAAACTTTTGTTGTCACAGATTTTTTTAGCAGATAATGAGGCTAAGCAATGGGAATGTTCTGAGGCTGCGTGGTTTTATCCTGAATTTATCGATGATATGGAAGGTATGTCAGGCAAAAAAGATTTTGTTTCTTATTTTAATGACCTTATAAACAGTAAGCAGGTGCATAAGCAGTTGTCGGCCGCAAATGTTTATGGGGCATGGGAATGTGTGCGAAGTTCGTTAAATCCGTCTTGGGGCGCTGAAACAGAGATATCTGAGCGAGAATTGGCCTCATTGCGTATTTATATGCATTATGCTGTGCATGATTTCTTTTTGACGGATCAATATATTTTAGAGAATCAAGATAAAATTGCTGATATTCCGGTATTGATAGTTCATAATCGTTTGGATTTTGTTTGTCCGTTAAAAGGAGCGTATCGTTTACATAAAGCTTTGCCTAAATCTGAATTGATTGTTTCTCCGGGATATGGTCATTTTGGTGGTGTTTTGTCAGATATTATAAGTAAAGAATTTAGACGTTTTTTATCATGAGATGTGTTTTCAGATAAAAGATTAAAAAAAACAATGTGTTATTGTGGTTATATATCGATAATATACATTATGCGACAAAATGTATGGCTTGTTTTTTAGGGAGATGATATTGGTCTCCCTCTTTTTTTGTGTGTGGTTGAAATTTAAGTTTATTGTCGCGTTATATGGGATTTGTTATTCGTAAATCATATAAAAAAAGACCGCCTGTTTCAGCGGTCTTTTTTACGGTTGAAATTATATTTCATTGACGATTAACTTAACTAAGTTCATTAAATAAGCAATGATTAAAAATGTAAGTGTTTTTACTGCGATGACGTAGACACTTATTCCAGCTCCAATAATGAAATATTGGATAATCAAAGCGGCAGCTATCGCACATCCCGTTAAAATAAGCCAGTAGTTTTTTGAGCCGTAAAATAAAAATGTGCATACAGCTGCAGAAACAGTTAAGGTTGATTTTCCTGCGTTGTTCAATACAGATTGGCAAACAGATTTAATAAAGCCTATATTTAGAATATATCCTGCTGCGACAGTAATTAAAGCAATGGCGAGAATTAATAAGTATACTTTTAATTTTTTCATGTTTTTCTCCTATAGTTTATTGTTTAATGTTGTTGATTTAGCAATGTTTTTAATATTTTTTCAGGGATGGCAGCCTCCTCTCCCATTGCTTCTATTCGTTCTTTTGCTGTTTGAGCAAATTCCGGTGTGAGTTTATGCGGCGAGCGTTGATGATTATCAAAATATTGAGCTGTAAATATGTTATCTATTTTATCAAGGGCGTTTACAAATCTCGCTTCCGGCGTTTTATTTTCTGTGAACTCTATGAAAAGCTCTAAAATTTCTTTGTTTTGTAGTTCTGAAGACAATTTTTTAGCAGCATTCTCTTCTAATTGTCTTTTTTCTTCATGGGTAATTTCACCAGGAACAAAATCACTGCTGTAAATTTCCGGTAGATCGTGAATTAAGGCCAGTTTGAGACATTTTAACAGATTAAGATTGGCCGGTGCGTATAGTAAGGTCAATAAAGCTAAGCTGAAGCTGTGTTCAGCATCGGATTCCGGTGTATCAACATTCCTTAAAAGCCACCCTTTTCTCTTCAAATCTTTGAATTTTCCGAGAATGTTTTGTAAATTTGTTATTGTTTCTTTATTATACATTTTATTTAAAGGCCTCAATCAAGGTTTTTGTATATTCTGTTTGTGGATTTTCAAATAGTTGATGGCGATTGTTCATTTCAACAATTTTTCCATTTTGCATAACGATTATTTTGTCGGCAATTGCTGAAACAGCATTCAAATCGTGAGAGATGAAAATATATGTTATGTTTCTATCTTCTTGAATTTTTTGTAATAATTTTATTATTTGTTTTTGTATCGTTACATCTAAAGCTGATGTTGGTTCATCAAGAATTAAAAGTTTGGGTTCTAAAACAAGGGCTCGGGCAATTGCAATTCGTTGTCGTTGTCCGCCTGAAAATTCATGGGGATACTTTAAGCAGTCGTCCTCAGATAAACCAACTTCTTTTAATATATCTACAATCCGTTGTTTCTTTTCATTTATTTTGAGATGCGGAAAGTGTACTTCAAGTCCCTCCCCGATGATTTGTTCGATTGTCATTCGGGGATTCAATGATGTGAACGGATCTTGAAAGATAATTTGAACATTTTTGTGAAAATTTGTTTCTTTGGGTGTATAAATGTTTATTTTTCCTTCATATTTTATTAAATCGCAGATGGCTTGTCCCAGCGTTGTTTTTCCGGATCCGGATTCTCCGACAATACCAATGTTTTCTTTTTCTTTTTGACTGAATGATACTTTGTTTACAGCATAAAGGTATTTAACGGGGCGTCCCCAAATATTTTTTTCCAGAGGGAATTTAATGGTTATATCTTGAGCTTCAAGAAGGTTTTTTGTTCTTATTTTATTGTTTTTTATCAGGTGATTATCTGATGAAATTAAAGTTTTGGTGTATTCATTACAAGGTTGAGAAAAGATGTTTTCTGCCGTTCCGGATTCAATAATATCTCCATTTTTCATGACAATAACGTGATCTGCAATTTGGCGGATTAAGCGTAGGTCATGACTGATGAAAATGATAGACATGTCAAACTCTTCTTTAAGTTTTAGCAGCAAGTCTATGATTTGTTTTTGAATCGTAGCATCTAATGCTGTGGTCGGTTCATCAGCAATAAGGATATCTGGGTGATTAGCGATTGCCATCGCAATCATAACACGTTGGCGTTGTCCTCCGGAAAGTTCATGTGGATAGGCTTTGTATCTTTTTTCAGCATTGCGGATGCCGGTTATTTTTAGCAACCTTAGGGTTTCTTGTTTTGCTTGGGTTGGGGTTATTTTTTGATGGATAAGTAAGTTTTCGCTGATTTGATGGCCTATTGTGTGAAGCGGATTGAGCGAAGACATCGGTTCTTGAAATATAAAACCGAAGTTTTTTCCTCGGAAACGGCGGATTTCTGAATTGTTTATCAGTTCTGTTCCCTTATATTTTATAGAGCTTTTGGGGGAATGAAAAGCCTTAGGGTATGGTAGTAGTCCTAAAATGGATAAGGCTGTCAACGATTTTCCGGAACCAGATTCCCCGACAATGCCGAGAATTTTTCCTTTAGGCAGGTTGAAAGAGATGTTTTTAACCACTTCTGTGGCTGTTGATGGTGTTTGAAAAAACACGGATAAGTTTTTGATTTCTAATATATTTTCACTCATTTGTTTTTCCTTGAATCAAAAGCATCTCTTACCCCTTCTCCAATGAAAATAAGAAGGGTTAACAGTGTTGCTAAAACAACAAATGCGGAAATACCAATCCAAGGCGCCTGAAGATTATCCTTTCCTTGGCGGACTAAATCTCCTAAGGATGGATATTCGGGAGGTAGTCCCAGGCCTAAAAAATCTAAAGCTGTTAAGGCAACAATAGCTTCAGACATAATAAACGGGATAAATGTTATACTGGCTACAACGGCATTGGGGAGAATATGCCGGAAAATAATTCTGCTATTACTCACGCCTAAAGCTTTTGCTGCTTTTACGAATTCAAAATTTTTTGTTCTGAGAAATTCGGCGCGTACAATTCCTGTCAGGCTCATCCAGCTAAAGCAAATCATTATAAACAAAAGCCCCCAAAATGTAGGAATAAATATACTGGCGATAATAATTAAAATAAACAACTGAGGAAGAGCCTCCCAAATTTCAAGTATTCTTTGCATGATTAAGTCTGTTTTTCCTCCAAAATAGCCTTGGATGGCTCCTGCAATGATACCAATTGTTGAGGATATTGTGGTTAATAACAGGGCGAAAATTATAGATAAGCGCATTCCATATAATATTCTGGAAAGAATATCCCTTCCCTCATCATCTGTTCCAAGCCAATGGTGTTTATCCGGTGCTGATGGTGTTGGACGATCGAGTTCATAGTCAACCGTATTAAAAGAATATGGAAATGGCGGAAAAACAATCCATCCGTTTTCAGTTATGTGTTTTTGAATTAATTTATCTCGGTAATCTGTCGGTGTTGGAAAATCACCGCCAAATGTTTGTTCTGTATATGTTTTTAGGATTGGAAAATAAAATTCGTTCTTATATTTGACGATTAAAGGTTGGTCATTAGATAACAATTCTGAAAAAAGGCTTATTATAAAAATCAGCGAAAACAAAATAAAAGAAAAGTAAGCTCGTTTATTTTGTTTGAATGCGGATATCCGTCTTTGTGTTAAAGGAGAAAAACGCAAATTTGGAATAATTTGCGTTTTTGCTGCGAGATTATTCTTTTTCATTGTTATTAAGCTCAACAACTTTTGCTTCAATTTTTATCTGTGGCTCTGCTTCAGGTCGTTGTTCTATCGTTTCCTGTGCTTCGTTGAGACTTTGGTTTTCTGCTTCCGGAGGCAGTTCTTCGGTTGCTTCTGTGATTGGTGTTTCTTTTATTTCTTGAGCTTCAGGTGTTGTTGAGATATCTTCCTGAGGTTGTGGTGGCGTGACCAGTGTTTTTAAGTTATTTTCGGCACCGTTAGCATCAGCCCATTCTTGATACCAGTTGATGAAATTGTTTAGAGATTTTTCAATATCTTTTTCTGAAAGGTGTTTTTCTTCAAAAGTTTTAAGTATTTCAGCTTGAGCGGTATCTTCTATTTTGAAATCGCTGAGCGGTTTACAATCTATGGGGTGTCCAAGTAAGGTTTGCAGAATTGTGTTGATTGGACAAAGGTCATAAATAATTTCTGCTTTTTGGTTTTCTGAGTTATAGATTGCTAAGTTGATACCTTTATTACTGATTTCTTTAGCTATGTCTTGATTGGGGTGCAACGGAATCAATCTGTTAGGCGTGTTTAGCCCTTGAATTACCAGTGTTGTGTTTTTCAAACGATCTGCATTTTTCAGCTTTTCAATAAAGTTTTCTAACTGTCCATAAAGGCAAGATATTTGTTCAGCATAAGCTTCTTTTTTCTTTTGTGCATTCGTACTGTTTGCGCTAATCCATTGAGATATGGGCTTAAGTTTGCAGAGGCTGTTGTAAACATAAATATCTGCAGGGATTTCCATAGTTGCAAAATAAGCGGCATTTCCTTCATCTTTTTCGATATCTCTGGCAATGATGTCCAAGTTTTTAAATGAGTTGATGACAGAAAGTTGTTTGCTTGAAAAGTCATTTTGAGGAAAATTTTGAGATGATATTGCTAACTTTAGGATATCATTTACTATACAAATTTCGTCAATCAGACCGGTGCTTTCAATCCATTGATCAAGCAATAGAATCGTTTTTTGTTCGGTGGTCAGAGTTGTGCTTTCCATATCAAAGGGAATGTTTTCTTTTTTTACACATTTATTGACTGCAATTTCGTTATTATAATAGCATGTTTCTAATCCGTGGGTTTCGTATACATTGATGCTGTAATCTTCTTTTTTTAGTTCCCTAAATAACTTATTGTTTTTTAAATATAAAGTTTGGTTCTGGATGTCGTCAAAGTTCCAATGGCTCTGTAATAATACATTGGAGAGAAGATAATTATCTACTTTGTAATCCGTCGGAACAAGGTTTAATGAAAGCACAATGTTTTCAAATGGGTTTTTATTGTGGCTGTAGGTGTTTATGTAGAATTTAAAATTGTTTTGCGTATAAAATCCTAACATAATATCAGCAGCTGTTTCTTTGTCTGCTTTTTCAGGTGTTGGTGTGTTCAGACTTTGAAGAGTTTCGTATGTTGTTAATCCTGTAAAAGTTAGGTAAATCAGACGTTTTCCATCTTCCTTCTGTTCAAGAGGAGGATTGCTGTATACTGTTTGAAAATAGGTGGTTGAGGGTTTGAAATAGTTACTACCAAAGTTCCATCCGAAGATAAATAACAAAATTCCCAATAAGTAAAGTTGTGTCATTCGGCGAGAAAAACTTAGAAGCAGGAACGTAAATATTGCACCGGCAGCAATCATAATCAAATAAGAGCTTGTATTTAGATAGCCGACAATGATTTCCGGAAGATAATCTCCAAATTTTCCGGCTAAAAAGGATTGCTTGTCAAAAAGACCAAATTGATTGATTGTTGCAGAGATAAAGAATGTTGCAATTATTGTAACCCAAAGGTTTTGAAGAAATTTTGAAAAAGAGAGAAGCATGTTTATAGCAAATGCGCCACCAGCCAATACGGCTAAGATGAGTAAAGCTTCTGTATTGATGGTTTGAAGTCCGGTAAAAATGCTGTAGCTTCCGGATTTTGCAAAGAGAACAAAATTAAGACAAAGTAAAGCAGCCCCCAACAAACCTTTAGTGAGCAAATCTGCCAGATATTGTCCAAGAGTTCTTTTCGTATTTTTATTGTTTTGTTGATTGCGCTTGTTGACACGTGCAGAAACTTGTCGGCGATCGTCAATAATGATATCTTCCATGATTATCCTCTTTTATTTGATAACTTTATTCGTATCTAATCATAGTTTTTTTTATATTTAAAGAAAAAATCCTCAGAGTTTGCACAACTTCTGAGGATTTTTTTGAAAACGATAAGATTATCTTGAGTAGAACTCGATAACCAGGTTCGGTTCCATAACAGATGCGTAAGGAACATCGTCATATTTAGGAACAAAACTGTATGTTGCAGATAATTTTTTGCTGTCAACATCCAAATATCCCGGAACTTCACGAGATGCAGCTTCTACAGCAGCCAAAACAATCGGTAATTGTTTTGATTTTTCACGAACTTCAATAACATCACCAGCTTTAACCATG
>CAYLIN010000020.1:0-15588 GCA_964383725.1 uncultured Azospirillaceae bacterium
ATTTCCAAACCACAGATAACTTCCCAATCACCTGTCTTGCCTTTGATAATCATATTGCCCATCTATTTCACTCCTCTAAAATTCACATCTTTTTCCAGTGCAGAAGCAGCTTTGAAAATACTTGCTTCATCAAAAGCCTTACCGACCAACTGCATACCAAGCGGCAATCCGCTTTTTGATAAACCGATCGGCAAACTCATCGCCGGCAAACCTGCCAAGGAAACAGAAACAGTGAAAATATCATTCAACCACATTGTCAACGGATTTTCCTGCATTGACTTGTCACCAATCGGAAAAGCCGGTGTCGGTGCTGTCGGTGTCAAAATCAAATCACATTTTTCAAAAGCTTTCAAAAAGTCTTCACGAATAAGACGACGAACTTTCTGCGCCTTAACATAATAAGCATCATAATATCCGGCAGACAGAACATAAGTCCCAATCATAATGCGGCGTTTGACTTCTTTGCCAAACCCGGCTGTACGTGAATTGATATACATATCATCCAAATGTTCACCATTCACTCTGTTACCAAAACGCAATCCGTCATAACGAGCCAAATTAGCAGAAGCCTCTGCCGGTGCAATAATATAATAAGTTGCCAACGCATATTGTGTATGCGGCAAAGAAACTTCAACAATCTCGGCGCCACGAGCTTTAAGCATTTCCGCAGCCTTATCCCAATAAGCGGCAACCTCAGGATTTAACCCCTCAACACGATACTCTTTTGGAATACCGATTTTCATACCTTTAATATCCTGTCCTAAAAACTTCTCAAAATCAGGAACATCAACTTGAGCAGAAGTCGCATCGCGCTTATCATAACCGGCCATTGTTTTGAGCATAATTGCACAATCACGAACATCTTTAGCAATCGGTCCGGCTTGATCTAATGACGAAGCAAACGCAATAATACCATAACGAGAACAACGCCCATAAGTCGGTTTGATACCTGTCACACCGCAATAAGCTGACGGTTGACGAATTGATCCGCCGGTATCAGTTCCGGTTGCACCGGCACACATATCTGCAGCCACAGCCGCCGCCGAACCACCGGAAGAACCACCGGAAACCAGAGGAACATCCTTACTCCACGGATTAACCACCGGACCAAATGCCGATGTCTCGTTACTACCACCCATTGCAAATTCATCTAAGTTCAGCTTGCCCAAGAAATTTGCCCCGGCTTCTAAAAGCTTGGACGTAACAGTTGATTCATAAGGAGGTACAAACCCTTTCAAAATGTTGGAACATGCCGTTGTGGCAATCCCTTTGGTGCAAAACAAATCCTTAATTCCCAAAGGAATACCCTCAAGTTCTCCACCTGTACCATTGTTTATTTTTTCTTGACTGGCACGTGCCCGTTCCAAAGCCTGTTCCGGCGTTTCACAAACAAACGCGTTGAGTTTGCGACACTCATCCATTTTTTTGATATAGGCTTCTGTCAGCTCAACTGCCGTAAAATCTTTATTTTTCAGCCCTTCTCTGGCTTCACTGATTGTTAATTTCGTTAACTCTGTCATTAATTTATCTCTCACACATACAAAATCACTCTACATGAGCCGTTATATAAACTTTCCTACTCCACAACTTTCGGAACGGCAAAATATCCATACTCTTTCATCGGTGCATTGGCTAAAACAGCCTCTGATTGGTTACCCTCAGTCACTTCATCGACACGCATTTGCAATTTGTTTTCATTAACCGAAACCAAAGGCTCCACATTATCGGTATCAACTTCTTTAAGTTGTTCCACCCAATCCAAAATCTTATTAAACTCGTCCTCAGCCGTCTGAACTTTGTCATCTTCAATCTTCAGACGCGATAAAAACGCTATTTTTCTTACTGTTTGCGTATCTATAGCCATCGCTTTTTCCTTATTAATCATTAAATTTTATTGGCGGCAAAACCGCATCATATTGCCATCTTTTTAAAACAGAAAGCTTTTCCGTGTCAATCCCTAATTGCCGAGAAAGAACTGAAGATGAAAATACGGGAGCTGATTTTAATAACTCATTGATTTTTTCCTGCAATGTTCTCGGTTTGGGATAAAAAACAAATCCAAACTTACTATCCGGATCTATTCCGGCCAAATGTTTTGCCTCGCCTAACGCCTCATCAAAACTGCCAACCTCATCAATCAAGCCCAAATCCTTAGCCTCTCGCCCAAGCCAAACCCGTCCTCTCGCCAGCTTATCCAGAGCTTTCAAATCAATCTTTCTGGCCTCGGAAACTTTTAAAGTAAAATCTTTATATATACGGTCTAATGATTTGTTAAATATGGAAATTTGCTTTTTATTAAACTTAAAGTTCGGACTGGTTGCAGTCGCCGTATCCCCTAAAGCAATGCGGCTCCAATGCACGCCGATCTTATCCCACAAATCAGCAAAAACCATCTTACCGCCCAACACACCGATAGAACCGGTCAACGTTGCTCCGTCAGCATAAATCTTATCTCCGGCAAGAGCCACAAAATAACCGCCGGAAGCCGCATAATCTCCCATTGATACCACCAACGGCAATGAACGATCTTTCTTCAATTTATTCAAAGCATGCCAAATTTCATTAGAAGCAGTATAACTTCCGCCCGGAGAATTAAGACGTACAACTACCGCCTTCACATCGTCGTCTTTTTCAATCTCTTTAATCTGTTTCAAAACTGTCTGCGCGCCGATAACAGCCTCCCCTTGCAACGAATTATCCGCACTCAGCCCTTCACTGATAACGCCCTCCAAAACTAAAACCGCAATCTTAGGTTTCGATGAATTCATAGAATAAAGCAAAGCATAATCTTTGATAGCCACAACCTCCGCATCATATTCTTTTTCTAAAGCCGCCAGCCAATCACTTTCATAAACAACCTCATCAATCAGCCCTTTTTCTTTAGCATATTCGGCAGAAAACGGAGCCTTATTCATCAATTCCAAAATTTGATTCCAATCAAAATCCTGATATCGTGCAAATGCCGCCGCCCCCAACAATTCAGCATTCAAATTTGCCACTAAGGTCTCCAAACTTTCCTTATACGTTTTGGAAATATTCTTATCGGTTAAAGAAGCCATGGCATTCTTATGTTCATAACGAGTAAAAAATTCCGGCGTAACTCCGATTTTATCTAACAAATCTCGCACAAAAGGAACTTCTGCGCTGACACCTGTCAACCCCACTTCCGAATTCGGTTGCATAGAAATCTTATCAAACGCTGTCGCCAGATAATATTCCTTTGTTCCCCCACCATAAGCGCCAAAACCGGTTGAATAAATATAAGCTTTTTTTCCGCTTTTACGCAACTCGACAATTGTACGATAAACTTCCTGCGCCTGCGCCATCCCCAAATCAGATACACTTATTTTAGCCACAACAGCCTTAACAGAATCATCATAGAGCGACATCTGCAAAGCAAACAACATATCCATAAAAGACAAGGAATTAGCATCAGAAACCTCTGTTAACAGATTATCTTTTCGCACTTCAGAAAATGTATTGTCAAAATCAACCATCA
Source organism: uncultured Azospirillaceae bacterium (assembly GCA_964383725.1). Classification (GTDB taxonomy): domain Bacteria; phylum Pseudomonadota; class Alphaproteobacteria; order RF32; family CAG-239; genus CAZU01. The sequence continues at coordinate 3,500 of CAYLIN010000020.1, forward strand.
GCAACGCTCTGCTCGGAATTACGGTTTTTGAAACATCTGCACGCAAAATACCCAAAACAGCAAACAGCAGTAAAATAAATAAAACGCCGAAAATCGCAAAGGCATAAACAACAGACTTCAGCAAAAGCTTAGCTGAAACCATCTTCATTTTAGAACATTCAGTTGAGGAAACCACCTTCATCTGTTCCGTCATTTTCTTCTCCTCTATCTCTAATCAGATGATTATTTTAATAAAATTGATGATTTTCTCAACGCTTAATTGATTTTTCCACTGAAACACATAATTTATCGCAACAAAAAAACCGCTTTAATAAGCGGTTTTTTCTTTTTACTTCATTGTCTTTAGCTTATTTGCTGCAACTCGATAAAACAGTCGTTCTTCCTCACCAAGCGTCTCATCATTAGCAAGGCGTTCTGCATCATCTACCGTCAATTCTTTTGCATCGACAAACATCTCTGTAGCGATCAAACATGCATCAGAGGCAACATGCGCCACGCCCCCTTTAACAAAATAAGCTTTGGTCGTTTCTGCCCGTTCATTCATCAAACGCAACAAACCCGATGTTAACATCAGCTCCAATGGAGCTCGCGACGGCAAAATTGTAATATCCCCTGCTACCGCCGGCAACTGCACGCGGGAGGCAGAAACCTCCCACGCCGTATCTTCAGGAGTTGTTAATTTTACTGATAATTCAGCCATTACGCAACTTTTCCTTCGTTCATTTCTTTAGCTTTTTCCAAAACATCTTCTATGGTTCCAACCATATAGAATGCCTGTTCGGGAATATCATCATACTTACCTTCCAAAATTCCCTTAAAGCCCTTAATTGTGTCTTCCAATTTAACAAACACACCTTTCTTACCGGTAAATACTTCGGCAACATGGAACGGTTGTGACAAGAAACGTTGGATTTTACGAGCTCTGGCAACAGTTAAACGATCTTCATCAGACAATTCATCCATACCCAAAATCGCAATAATATCTTGCAATGATTTATATTTTTGCAAAATCTCTTGAACTTGACGAGCCACAGAATAATGCTCTTCACCCAAAACTTGAGGATCCAAAATACGAGATGTTGAATCTAACGGGTCAACCGCTGGGAAAATACCCAATTCAGCAATAGAACGGGACAAAACGGTTGTCGCATCCAAGTGCGCAAAGGTTGTTGCCGGCGCCGGGTCGGTTAAGTCATCGGCCGGCACATATACGGCTTGAACAGAGGTAATAGAACCATTTTTCGTTGAAGTAATACGTTCTTGCATGGCACCCATGTCAGTACCCAATGTCGGTTGATAACCAACCGCAGACGGAATACGTCCCAACAAAGCGGAAACTTCAGAACCGGCTTGTGTAAAACGGAAAATATTATCAACGAAGAACAACACGTCTTGGTGAGCTTCATCACGGAAATATTCAGCTTGTGTCAAACCTGTCAAGGCAACACGAGCACGAGCTCCGGGAGGTTCATTCATCTGACCATAAACCAGAACGGTTTTAGACTTGTCACCTTTCAAATCAATAACGCCGGATTCAATCATTTCATTATACAGGTCATTACCTTCACGGGTACGTTCACCCACACCGGCAAAAACTGAATAACCACCGTGACCTTTTGCAATGTTATTAATCAATTCCATAATCAACACGGTCTTGCCCACACCGGCACCGCCGAACAAACCAATCTTACCACCTTTGGCATATGGCTCAAGCAAGTCAATGACTTTAATACCTGTCGTCAAAACTTCAGTATCCGTTGCTTGGTCAACAAAAGCCGGTGCCGGACGGTGAATCGGATATTCCATTTTAGAATGAATATCACCTCTACCGTCAACAGGTTCCCCAATAACGTTGACAATACGTCCCAACAATTCTGGACCGACAGGAACGGAAATCGGTTTACCGGTATTAACAACTTCCAAACCGCGAACCAAACCTTCTGTCGCATCCATAGCAATTGTACGCACAACATTTTCACCCAAGTGCTGAGCAACTTCCAACACCAAACGTTGACCATTGTTATCGCATTCCAAAGCGGTCATAATCGCCGGCAAATCTTCTACATGGTCAAACTTTACGTCGACAACAGCACCCATAACCTGAGAAATATGGCCAAGCGTCCCTGTTTTTTTCAAATTCTTTTCAGCTGATTTAATTTTCTTAACATCTTTACGATTATCAGCCTCAATCTGCTTAATCTCTTTGACCTCACGAGCCAGCGTCGCTTTTGCCGACACCTTCTTTACGGTCTTGGCAGGAGCCGCCTTTTTTGTTTTTTCTTTTGTAGTTGCCATAAAATCCTCTCCTAAAAAACTCAATTAAAAGTCTTTGACAATAATTCTTATAAAGCCTCAGCACCGGCAATAATTTCTGTCAGCTCTGTGGTAATAGCCGTCTGGCGAATGCGGTTATATTTCAATGTCAATTTAGAAATCATTTCTTTGGCATTGCGTGTCGCATTATCCATAGAAGACATTCTTGATCCCTGTTCTGAAGCTTGACTTTCAATAAGCGCTCTAAACATTTCATCCTTAGCAATTAACGGAAGTAAATCCGCCAAATAAGCCAAACGCTCCGGCTCATAATCATAAGCTGCTCCGTCAACTAAACGTTCCGGCATAGCTTCAGTCATACCATTCACGTCAACCGGCAACAACTGCCGAACCAAAGGCTCAACATTAATTGCCGAATGAAACTTAGCATAAATCATTTCACAGACATCAAGCTCACCTTTATCAAAGGCTGCGATAATTTTATAAGCCAATTCAGAAGCCTCATCATAACGGGCTCCCTTTTTAGCCATATCCTCATAACTGTCGATAATCAAATCGCCATACTTACGCCGCAGAAAATCTTTTCCTTTTTTACCGACGCAAATCAAACGAACAGTTTTTCCCTCTTCCAACAATTGAGCGGTACGGCGGGCAGCTTCCTTAGCCACTTTGGCATTGTAGCTGCCGCACAAACCGCGATTGGAAGTAAAAACCAGCAGAACGACGACTTTATCCTCACCTGTTCCACGCATCAGTTTCGGATAGACATAAGAAACTTTGTCTTTTTCCTCCTGCTCACGTAAATCAGCTAGTACACGTGCTGCCGAATTCCACAACATATGATTATAAGGTTCTGACTTGGCAATCAACCCTTGAGCACGCCGTAAACGAGCGGCTGCCACCATTTTCATCGCGGAAGTAATCTTCTGCGTTGATTTGATGCTTTCGATTCGGGTTCTTAACTCTTTTAAGCCTGCCATAATCTTAACCTATGCTGCTTTTTCCATATCATTATACTGCTGCAAAAAGTTTTGATAAAATTCAAGCAGCTGAGCTTCCAATTCTGCCGAAATTGCCTTTTTCTCAACAATTTCCTTCAGATATTCAGGATGATTAGCCTTCATGGCTTTCAAAGCTTTTTCTTCAAAATCATGAACTTGGCTAACTTCCAGTTTATCCAAAAAGCCTTTCACACCGGCAAAAATGGCAACAACTTCTTCTTCAACCGGCATCGGATGATATTGAGGTTGTTTCAACATTTCCGTCAAGCGAGCACCACGAGCCAGCAAATTTTTCGTAGACTGATCCAAATCGGAAGCAAACTGTGCAAAAGCAGCCATTTCACGATATTGAGCCAAATCCAACTTCATTGTACCTGAAACCTGCTTCATCGCTTTAATTTGAGCAGCAGAACCAACACGGCTGACTGAAATACCAACGTTAACTGCCGGACGAATACCTTGATAGAACAAACTTGTTTCCAAGAAAATCTGACCATCGGTAATAGAAATAACATTCGTCGGAATGTAGGCTGAAACGTCACCGGCTTGTGTTTCAATAACAGGCAAAGCGGTCAAAGAACCAGCCCCTTCGGCATCATTCATTTTCGCAGCGCGTTCCAACAAACGAGAGTGCAGATAGAATACGTCCCCCGGATAAGCTTCACGTCCTGGTGGACGACGGAGCAACAACGACATTTGACGATAAGCCGTAGCTTGCTTAGATAAGTCATCATAGAAAATAACGGCATGCATTCCGTTATCACGGAAATATTCACCCATTGCACAACCGGAATACGGAGCAATATATTGCATCGGCGCCGGATCAGAAGCTGTAGCAGCAACCACGATTGTATAATCTAAAGCGCCATGATCTTTCAATGTTTTAACCACTTGAGCAACAGTTGAGCGCTTTTGTCCGACAGCTACATAAACACAATAAAGTTTATCTTTTTCAGATTTTGCACTATCGTTAATTTTCTTCTGGTTAATAATTGTATCCAAAATGATGGCTGTCTTACCTGTTTGACGGTCACCAATAATCAACTCACGTTGACCACGACCGATAGGAATAAGAGAGTCAACAATCTTCAAACCAGTCTGCATCGGTTCATGCACCGAACGCCGCGGAATAATCCCCGGAGCTTTAACTTCAGAGCGGCTATACTCCTTAGCCTTAATAGGACCAAGACCGTCAATCGGATCACCCAGAGCATCAACGACACGCCCGAGCAATTCTTTTCCGACAGGAACGCTCACGATTTGTTCAGTACGTTTGACCATGTCGCCTTCTTTTATTTCCTGGTCAGAACCGAAAATAACGACACCGACATTATCTTCTTCCAAGTTCAGAGCCATCCCTTTCACACCGCTGTCAAACTCGACCAACTCACCGGATTGAACTTTTTCCAATCCATAGATACGGGCGATACCATCACCGACAGACAAAACCTGTCCGACTTCGGCAACATCAGCTTTGACATCGGAATGTGCGATTTTCTCTTTCAAAATGGAAGATATTTCACTGGCAGATACCGACATTACTGTACACCTTTCATTACATTTTCCAAATGATTCAATTTAGAAACAATTGAATCATCAATCATTTCCGAACCGAATTTAATTCTCAATCCCCCGATGAGCTCAGGAGCAATTTTATACGAAATCACAACTTTTTTATTCAAAAGCTTTTCTAAACGCGACTGCAGTTTTTTATCCTGAGCGGCGCTAAGCTTTTTGACAGAGTCGACTTCAACTTCCGTAATATTATTACGTGCATAATAAACATGCACAAACTCATTTAAGATCGGCAGCAAATCACAAAAACGACGATTTTCAGAAATCAACTCCAAGCAACGAAGCGTGTCAGCAGACCATTTCAGCTTAACTGAGATCTGCTTCAATACATCTTTTTTATCTCCGTCACCCACCATGGGATTCGCCATAAAACGAACTAATTCGCCATCAGAGGCAACCACTTCTCTAAGTTTTTCGACATCAGAAAAAACCTTAGATTCAGCATGTGTTTCAAGCGCTGCTTCATACAATGCCGTAGCATACGTTATTGCTATTTTAGTCTTTGAAATTTTTTTCACGGTCTAAACTCTTATCCTTTAAAAAGATGAGTACATCATAATTTTAATTAGTTTCTATTTTATTAATAAATATCTTATCTACAGCGCTTTTGTAAAAAACTTTGCACCTTTCCACAAAAATATCATTCATGTTTCAAATTACAACTTAGAGATTTCCCTAAAAAAGATTGGAGAAAGAATCATACAATAAAAAAACTCGGTATTTGTTTTTTTAATAGAAAGAGTATGGATCTATATCCACCTCAATTCTTACTCTGCTTGGAATTTTGATTCGCGATAACCAGTCACGTAAAACATCTTGAATACGAATATTTTTAGCCGTTTTCAAAAGAAGACGATAACGATATTTATTACGCAACATAAAAATCGGTGCCGGCGCAGGCCCTAAAGTTGAAACAAATTCGGTATGAGGCGCCACCTGCCCCAACAAAATTGCTGTTTTTTCCGTCTCGTCCTGATTAATTCCCGACACAATGACAGCAGCCAACTTTCCAAACGGCGGCATCTTCAAAATTCGCCGTGATTTCTTTTCCAAATCAAGAAACCGCATACGATCATTCGCCACCAAAGCTTGTAACACAGCATTTTCAGGATAAAGCGTCTGTAAATAAACGATTCCTTTTTTCTGTCCGCGACCGGCTCGTCCGGCCACCTGTGACAAAAGTTGAAATGTTCGTTCTCCGGCACGCAAATCACTTCCCATCAATCCCAAATCAGCATCAACTATTCCCACTAATGTCAAGTCGGGAAAATGATGACCTTTGGCTAAAATCTGTGTTCCGATAAGGATGTCGATTTTACCGTCTTCCATTTCTTTAATAACCTGTGACACTTCCAAGAAGTTTGTTGTAAAATCACTGGACAAGACTTTAACACGAGCTAAAGGAAAACGATTCTTAACTTCCTCCGCCACTCTTTCAACCCCTGGCCCGCAAGCCGTTAATCCTGTCTCGGAATGACACTCAGGACACTCAGCCGGTGTCGGCATCATAAATCCGCAATGGTGACAAACCAATGTTTTAGCGCGACGATGTTCCGTCAACCATGCCGTACAATGTGGACATTGAATCCGATGACCGCAATCCCGACAAATCACCAACGGCGCATACCCGCGACGATTCAAAAACAGCATGGACTGCTCACCATTTTCAAAATTATCTTTCAAAGCTTGAACCAACGTTGGCGCCAACCATGACGGTTCACTACCGCTACCGTCTGCTTTTGAACGTTTTATCGGCTTATCTTTTTTCAAATCAATGATTTTGATTTCTGGTAAAACCGCTTCGGCAAAACGACTTTTCAACACTACAACGTCATATTTTCCCTCTTCTACATTCACCACGGTTTCCATATCCGGTGTTGCCGTCGATAAAATAAGCGGAATATCCTCATATTTAGCACGCACTACAGCCATATCACGCCCTTGATAATTAACCACATCTTCCTGCTTAAACGATTGGTCGTGGCTTTCATCAATAACAATTAATCCCAAGTTTTGATAAGGCAAAAATAAAGCTGACCGTGCACCGACAAGTACCTGAACTCGCCCTTCAGCCACAGCCTTCCACGTATCTATTCTCTCCCGATTACCCAACGCGGAATGCCATTTTCCGGGCTTGACACCAAAACGCCGTTCAAAACGTCCCAACCATTGACTTGTCAACCCGATTTCCGGCACCATAATCAAAATCTGCTGTCCCAATTCTAATGCCTTGGCAACAGCCTCAAAATAAACCTCTGTCTTACCGGAACCCGTAACCCCATCCAACAACGTCACATTAAAACCGTTTCCGATATCCGAAGATAATTGGTTTGCTGCCGCTTGCTGTTCACCTGTCAGATTAACTTTTTGATGCGCCACATCCGGCTGTTTAAACTCTTTTTTATCTTCAATCATCACCGGACGCAAAACACCGGCATCTATCAAACTCTTAATCACCGATTGCCCGACACCGGCTCCGGCAGCAATATCCTGACGATTAAACGGCGCAAATTTCAAAAAATCCATCACCCGCCATCGCGCATCTGAATTTTTAAGCTTTGCCTCAGCCAATGTTTTTCCGGAAAGCTCATAAAGAACAGTCATTTTGGGATCATCAAAAACCCCTTTGACACTGATAACCATCTTCAAAACCAAACCGAGAAACGCCATATTATACTGAGCCACAAAAGCAATAAATTTCATCAATTCAGCACTTAACGGCGGCAAATTGATTCTTTCCATCACTAGTTTTATCTTAGTCTCATCAATTGTCGAACTGCGTCCTAACTTCCAAACGGTACCGACTAAAACCTCTCGCCCGAAAGAAACACGCACCAATTCCCCCAGCACAACATCACCATCGATTTTATAATCAAATGGCTCATTAAACGGTAACGGTAACAAAACTCCGACAATTTGCGACAAGATATTCACCCTCTGCTTTAATTTTTTACATCATAAAACAAGCCGTAGCAAATGAAAACCCCGCCGGCACATCTGTCCCCAGCAAAACAAAATAACCACATCAACCATTCATTAAAGAATTCATTATATAATATCTTCCATGAAAAAAGAAATTATATATAACGTTTCAGATGACGTAAAAAAATACATCAAACGCTGGCAGATCTGGCTGCGCAGCGAGCGACGCTATTCGGAACACACTGTCGACTCATATTCTCGAGATTTAGCCCTATTTTTTAATTTCTTGGCTGACAACCAAAACAGCCAAATCAGTCTGGATAACTTAAAAGAATTAAAAATACGCAATTTCAGAGCATTTCTAAGTTACAGAAACAATAAATATATCGAAAAAAGTTCCATTGCCAGAGAACTATCCACCTTACGCAATTTTTTCAAATGGCTGAAACGCAACCAAATTTTAAGCAATAGTGCTATTAGTGTCATTCGTTCCCCTCGCCGCAACAAAACCTTGCCTAAAGCCCTAGACATTGACCAAACGCTGGAAGTCATAGATATTGCCCCCGATATGCATAAAAAAGAATGGCAAGGCCTGCGAGATACAGCCATTTTCACTTTACTCTACGGTTCCGGCTTGCGCATATCAGAAGCCCTTGCTCTTAATGTCGGAGATATCGGACATAACAACTTTCTAAAAATCAAAGGAAAAGGAAACAAAGAACGCCTTGTTCCGCTCCTTCCTATCGTCAAAGAAAATATTGATGCCTATATCGAAAGCTGTCCTTATAAATTCAACTTGGGTAACCCCTTATTTTTAGGTGCCAGAGGAGAACGTTTAAGTCCGCGCATTGTCCAGCGCAGCCTCGAAAAGATCCGCACACGTTTGGGATTACCAGACACACTAACCCCTCACGCTCTACGCCATAGTTTTGCAACCCATCTCCTTGCCGAAGGAACAGACTTGCGCTCCATTCAAGAACTTTTAGGACACGCCTCTCTTTCAACAACCCAGCGTTATACAGATGTTCAAATAGACCTTTTGCATCAAGAATATAAAAAAGCCCATCTTCTCGAAAATCACTAAAAAGTGTTTTTCTTGATTTTAAAACAATACAGCCAAAAGCATTTTGAATTTGTTCTAAAATTTATTTCAAAATACGAAAAAACACCAATTGAATACAATTGGTGTTTTTTTAGAAATTTATAAAACAAGCAAAACTGAAAATTATTTCAATTTCTTTTCAACAAATTCTTCATGCTTCTTTGATTTCTTGTCATATTTCTTCAAAGTCAGCTTTTCCGGATGAGTTCTCGGATTTTTTTCTGCCAAATAAAAAGTGCCTGTACCGGCTGTGCTTTCCAATTTTACTTTTACTTTTACTGCTTTTGCCATTGTTTTACTCTTTACAATTAGTTACATAGGTTCATCGTTGAGCCTAATATACATTCATTTGTCTGCTTGTCAACCAAAATTTTGCAAAATTTACGCCTTTGTCACATTTTCTGCTGAATTTGTTGCTCAATCCATTCTTTAGCCGCATCCAAATCCAATCCCTCTTCACTTCGGCTTTCCTGCAAACAACTCTCAGACACACCGGCAGACAACAGATTATGAACATCTTTCGTTTCGGGCATTTCAAAAGTACAAATATCAGGAAAAACACCGCTTTTCTCAATCAAAAAGCCAGAAGGCGTATAATAATAAGCTTTGGTAACAGACAAAACCGCTCCGCTGGGTAAATCTAACAACTGCTGTACGCTGGCTTTACCGAAGGTTCGAGTTCCAATTAATTTAGCTCGCCCTTGTTCCTGTAAAGCCGCTGCCACAATCTCAGCTGCCGAAGCTGTTTCCCCATCAATAAGCACAACCAAAGGCTTTCCCTCAAAAAAATCTCCGGCTTCTGCATTATAATAAACAGAATCCTCCGGCTTGCGTCCTCTTGTCGACGTAATAATTGCATCATCCAAAAACAAATCAACAACCTTAATCGCAGCATCAAAACTTCCACCGGGATTACCGCGCAAATCCAAAATCACACCTTGACTATCAGGATATTGTTCCGCAGCTTGTTTAATGTCATCAATAGTTGATGCATTAAACGCAGTAAGACGTAAATATAAACTCTCTCCTTCTTTTCTCGCCGCAAAAAAACGATGATGTTTCAAACGCTTGCTGTCTTTTGTTTCAGAAGAAAGGTAGAATTTCACACTATGACTTAAATTTTCCGAAGCAGCTACCATTGCTAAATCAGCCAACTCAAAATCATGTTGAGCTGCTTTGGGAGAATACTCAACAGCTAAATCCAACAACTCAGCACTAAGTTTCACCCATGCTTCAATATCCTGACGATCACGAGGCTTGTAAAAACTTTTTAATAACTTTCCTTTATAATACAAAGATAATCTGTCAACATCATTTCCCACCCTCAAATTTTCATCAACGCTGCTTATTCCTTTAAGTAAAGAAACAGCTACTGTTTCCTGCGTTATTTTTTCAAAAGCATGCTCTGGGATTAAGGTATAAATCTGCCGCAAATTATCCTCATCTGCCGCACAAATCGGCTTTGCCCAAAAAAGCACCAACAAAAATAACACTTTTAAAACTTTAGACATCTCACATTACTCTCTTTTTCATCTTTTTCTTTTGCACATGCTTGCTTTTTGGCTCTGCCTTTCGACGACCTGTTTTACGACTTCTTTTCTCATAATAATTGATGCCGTCTTCTTTATCAACATATTTGAATGTCATGATTCCGGTTGCGGGGACAACTTCTGTCAAACGCCCTTGAATAACCTCCCCCATTTCAAAAACTAAACCGCTGTATGTTCCCTCTAGCGCAAGATTTCCTTCCGTAATATCATAATCATCATCCGGTAGACTAGACAAAGGAATAAGTCCCTCAGCACCCAACGAATCAATCCTGACAAATAATCCTGCGGTTGTTATCCCGACAATACGCACATCAAAATCCTGCCCAATACTCGGCTGAATATATAAAGCAGTAAATCGCGCCGCCAAATCACGTTCCGCAGACACGGCTTTGCGTTCTGTTTCCACCAGATGTTTACCTATTTCCACAAACAAATCTTGGGTCGCTTCGTTTTCCAAAGCGCCCTCCCCCATTTCAAGAGCCTTAATCAAAGCACGATGTATCAATAAATCGGCATAGCGGCGAATAGGTGATGTAAAATGCACATAATCTCTCAATGCTAACCCAAAATGCCCGATATTATTCGGACTATACTGCGCTTGAGCCTGCAAACGCAAAATTAGCATTCCGATTCCGGAAGCATTATTATCCTCGCTCCCTTTGACCAACAATTTATTCAAATGTGATGTTTTTAAAGCTGCCACTTCAGGAAATTTCATTCCCAAACTCGCCGCCAACGGTTTAAATTCGGCAGCTTTTTCTGCCGGCGGTTTATCATGAATCCGAAACATGATTGGTAACTTAAATTTTTCTAACATTTGCGCCGCAGCAACATTAGCCGCAACCATAAATGCCTCAATCATTTTATTGGCCTCTGTTTCCTCTTCTCTCTCAATTGAAGAAACATCACCGCTTTTATCTATTTTGATTTTATATTCAGGAACATTCAATTCTAATGCCCCACGCTTTTTCTTAGCTTTATCCAAAGCCTGATATGTCAGATACAAAGGCTGAACTACCGATTGAAAAACCGGAGTGATATTTGCATTTTTATGTCCGTTCAAAGCATTTTGCACTTCTCGATATGTCAAACGTGCCGCTGATTTCATAACCGCCCGCTTAAATTCGAATGTCAAAAGATTGCCTTCACTGTCAATTCTCATTAAACACGCTATACACGGACGCTCTTGTTGAGGATTTAAGGAACATAAATCATTACTGAGTTTTTCCGGAAGCATCGGAACGACCATATTCGGCAGATAAACAGAATTTCCTCTCCGATAAGCTTCTCTATCCAATTCACTCCCCGGACGAACATAAAAACCGACATCGGCAATTGCCACAATCAGATTAAATCCGTTTCCACTTTGCTCCGCCCACACGGCATCATCAAAATCTTTAGAATCATCACCGTCAATCGTCACTAACGACACCTGTGTTAAATCAAGACGCCCCTCTTTGCTGAAATGCGGCAATGACTTCAGCTCACGAGTAATTTTTTCATCCCACACATGAGGAATATCATACTTATCAAAAATCAGTGACGCTGTTGCTTTATTCAAATCAAACGCCCCCATATTTTCGACAACAAATGCCTGACGAAAACGCCGCTCACCGGATAATGAAACTTTTACAAAATCCCCTTCTTTAAGCCCCTTGCTTTTTT
>CAYLIN010000021.1:0-15179 GCA_964383725.1 uncultured Azospirillaceae bacterium
TGTCTGAAAAAAATCGTGATGAAAAACAAACTGTTGACTTGATAAAATCACAACCAACGTCTATAAGTGGAATAGGAGGCTGTTTTGCTGCGGCTAAAGGAACATTACCATTACCTGCCAGAGGACAGATTATTACCTCTTATGGTGAGCAAAAAGTAAAAGGGGTTTCTTCAAAAGGAATTATGATAAAAACGCGGGATAACGCTCAGGTTATTTCTCCTTTTGACGGTACTGTTATTTTTGCCGGCCCGTTCCGTGGTTATGGAAATTTAATTATTGTTGAGCATGGCGGCGGTTATTTGACTTTATTGGCTGGACTAAATAACTATGATGTGGAACTCGGACAACTGCTGTTGGCGGGAGAACCTGTCGGACAAATGCCCAGCGGGGATGATGCAAAATTATATGTAGAACTAAGAAAAGATAACCAACCGATTGATCCGATGGCATGGATGAAGCTTTAAGAGAGGAAAAAAAGAATGTCAAAGAAATTATCATTAATAGCTATTTTGGCGTTAAGCATCATGTTTGGGGCTACTACAGCCTGTGCTAAAAAAGCAGAAAAAGCCTCACCGGAAGCAGATACTTATGAGCTTCTCAATCTGTTTGGAGAAGTCATGGAACGAGCCAAAAACTCTTATGTCGAAGATGTTGATGATAAAAAGCTTATCGAATCCGCTATCAATGGGATGTTGGTATCTTTGGATCCTCATTCCAGCTATTTAGATGCTCAAAGTTTCAAATATATGAATGAACAAACTAAAGGTAAATTCGGTGGTTTGGGAATCGAAGTTACTATGGAAAATGGCGTGGTAAAAGTTGTTTCTCCCATTGATGATACTCCTGCTGCAAAAGCCGGGCTTAAGGCCGGAGATTATATCACAAATATTGACGGAGAGCAGGTTATTGGAATGTCTTTGAATGATGCCGTTGATAAAATGCGCGGAAAAATCGGAACAAAAGTTAAGCTAACAATTCGCAGAATTAATGAAAAACCGTTTGATGTAACTTTAAAAAGACAGGAAATCAAAATTCAATCCGTAAAAAATGACCTTAAAACAGATGACGTGGCTTATGTCAGAATAACATCTTTCAGTGAAGATACGGATAAAAACATTGAAAAAGCTGTCAAAAAAGCTCAAAAAGAATTAAAGGAAAATCTTAAAGGGTTGGTTATTGATGTTCGCAACAACCCCGGAGGCTTATTGGATCAAGCAGTTAATGTTTCCGACTTGTTCTTAAACCAAGGTGAAATCGTATCTACTCGCTCTCGTAATGAAGAAGATACCATTCGCTACACAGCTAAAGAAGGTGATATCTTAAATGGTTTGCCGATTGTGGTTTTAATTAATGAAGGCTCTGCTTCTGCTTCTGAAATTGTTGCCGGCGCTCTTCAAGATCATAAACGCGCCATCATTTTGGGCGAAAAATCTTTTGGAAAAGGCTCTGTTCAGACTGTTATTCCTTTAGATAAATATGGTGCTATGCGTTTGACAACTGCTCGTTATTACACACCATCCGGACGTTCTATCCAAGCAACAGGAATTGTTCCTGATGTTGAGGTTCATCCGGCAAAAGTGGAAGAAGTGAAAAACGAGTTCAGTTTTAGTGAAGCGGAATACAGCAATGCTTTAAAAAATGAAATGGCAAACGAAGCTCTCAAAAACAACAAAGAAGATAAAGATAACGAATGGCGTAAAGATTATCAATTATCCAGAGCCGTTGATTTAGTAAAAGCTTTGGGTATCTTTAACTCAGGAAAATAGAGGTTGGGGTGACAGAAAAAATTAAACAATATCTCTTTTTAAGCTTAGCCGTACTGGGGGCCGGAGCCGGAGTTGTTTTGGCAGCGTATTTCTTTGCTCAAGAAAAAAGCACACCTGAATATCTTTCTAAAATCGACAGATTGATGTTTAAAGAAAGGAATCAGCCTCCGAAAATTGTTTTAACCTTGCCAGATTATAAAGTTCAGCAAGAAAAAAAGGCTGAAAAGAAAAAAGATATTGATCTTGTTCCTGATGCGGCTCAACCGATTGAAGCTCCTAAACCGAAAAAAGAAATCACAATGGATGATTTGCTCTCGCAAATTCCTAATCTTGTTAAGCTTCAAGCTAAAGAACCCTCCCAGACGCTACGTTACTTAACGCAAAGAGAAGATTTAGCAGAAGAAAAAGATGGTTTGTTTTTACCTAAAATAAGCTCAAAAGGGAAAAAACCTTGGATTGAGTACGGAAAAAACGTTAAAGTTCTCCCGACATTCAAAAAGGTTGCTATTGTTATTAAAGGAATGGGATTTGATAATCAATCGCTCCAACAAATAAGTAAAGGATTGCCATCGGAAGTATCGTTCAGCTTTACACCTTATGGTCAAGATTTGGATAAAAAAATCATTCAAGCCCGTAGTCAGGGACACGAAACATATATGGATTTGCTGTTATCATCTAAAGACTTTTTGAAATCTGACAGCGGTCCAATGTCTTTAAGCCTTACTATTTCAGACGAGGAAAGCTTGGAACGATTACGTAAACTGATTACCCGAAAAGCGGCTATCGGCGGGGTTTTGGTCAATGACGGCATTGCCGATGAAGATAATCAAGAGATATTAAAAAAGGTTTTGACCGAAGTCAAAGATCGAGGTCTTTTGCTTGCGGATGCCATTAATGGGGACGGAATTAACAATATCAAAATTGATAACCTCCCAAGACAACGAGCCGATGTTGTTATTGAAGGAATTTTTGACAGAAATAAAATCAAGGAAAAAATTAAAAAAGCTGAAGATTTAGCCCTCACAAAAGGACAGGTTTTATTGGTTATTGAAAACAAACCGGTTATTGTTATGGCGGTATCGGAATGGATTAACTCCTTTTCATCTCAGCTTTCTTATGAGGAATCTAAAAATCAGGAGTTAACGCTTCCTTTAGCATTGGTTCCCTTATCAAATTTGGTGGTAGAATAATGGCTGATTTGTATAGAAAAAACGTTGGTATCGTTTTGTTTAATCATCAAAAAAAAGTTCTTGTCTGCGCACGAGCCGACTGTTCGGAAATGAATTGGCAATTTCCTCAAGGCGGAATCGATAATGGAGAACAAATTGTTGATGCGGCCGTTCGAGAACTCAGAGAAGAAACAGGTATTGTTTCTGCAGAGCTAACAGCTGTTTTACCAAAATCACTTAAATATGATTTTCCTAAAAATGTATTGGAACATTCTAAAAGTTTGGGACGTCCGTTTATCGGACAAGATCAATCCTGGGTTTTATTCTACTTTACAGGAACTGACGATGAAATTGATTTCAAAACAAATCCGGATGAAATTGAATTCAAAGCCTATGAGTGGATTGATATTGATGAAGCTCCCAAAAGAATTGTTCCATTTAAAAAAATGGTATATACTCAAGTTGTTGAGGCTTTTAAGCCATTGATTTATAATTTCAGTCAAGGCAACAGATAATCCATGGAAAGTGAGCAAAAATTTTTCCGAGAAAGAAAACAGGTTTTGGATATGGCTCATAAGGGAATCCAAACTAATATTCCGTTGTCTTCTTTACAGAAAAAATATTTGAAAAATCTGCTTCTTTACTCCTTGATGAATGCTTCCGGCAATGAAACCGTTACCAGTCGTAATTTTATTAAGCTCGTCAATAAACTTTTTAAAAAGTTTATTATTGATATTCTGAAAAATGGAAGCGATGACGATGATGAGGATTTTGACGGCAATCTGGATATTGATTTGAATAAAATTATTGCCAATGAAGCCAATCTTAATTTGAAAGAACTGCAAGAGCTGTTAACACCCGGCAACATCATCGGCATCATAAAGCTTAACACAAAAGGCCTCTCTAAAAAGCAGATTATCAATAAGATTTTAGCTCTGCGCGATATTAAAACCAACCATCGTGAAACCCCTGAAGAGGCCAAAGAAAGAGAGCAACGGCAAAAAGAATATGAAATGATTCGCCAGCGCCAGAAAATGATGGAATATATGCACCCCGGTCGTGAATACGAACGCCACTAATCCTTTTTTTCTTCCATATTTTTTGATTTAAGTTGACCACAAGCGGCAAGAATATCTTGTCCTCTGGCAACACGTATCGGTGCTTCATAACCAGCAGCTTCTAACATGCGAGAAAAAGCATGGACTTTGTTGTTGGAGCTTGGTTGATAATTGCACCCCGGCCATGGATTAAACGGAATCAAATTGAATTTGGCACCCAATTTATATTTTTTCATTAAGGCTATCAGTTCTTTGGCGTCTTCGGGAGAATCGTTGAAATCTTTAAGCATTAAATACTCAAAAGTAATCATACGACTAAATCCCATGACATCTTGATATTTCTGACACCCCTTCAACACTTCATCAATACAGAATCTGTCGTTAATCGGCATAATCTGAGAGCGTTTTTCATCATTGGGGGCATGCAGGCTAATTGCCAACTTGACTCCAAGCTCTGTAGCCACAAGCGGAATTTTCGGTGCAATACCGGATGTTGATAGTGTTATTCGGCGCTTGGAAATAGCTATACCTTCACCGTCTGACAGAATTTTAAGCGCTTTTATGACATTATCCGGATTGTGCAAAGGTTCACCCATTCCCATAACAACAATATTTGACAGATAACGTGTTTCAGAAGTGGGACTTGGCCATTCACCATAAGCATCTCGAGCCACCATAAACTGTGATACAATCTCACCGGCTGTCAGGTTACGCGTAATCTTTTGGCTTCCGGTATGACAAAAACGACAACCGACACCACAGCCAACTTGTGTTGAAATACAAACAGCTCCTCGATCTTCTTCCGGAATATAAACCGTTTCAATTCGCTGTCCATCTGCAAACTCAAGCAACCATTTATGGGTTTTATCACTGGATATTTGCTCTGTCACAATCTTTGGACGGGTAATGGTAAAATGTTCCGCAAGCTTTGCACGCAAATCTTTTGACAGATTGCTCATCTTCTCAAAATCTGTTTCTCCGCGGTAATAAATCCATTGCCATAATTGCTTAGCTCGAAACGGTTTTTCGCCAATTGCCGCAATCTCGGCAGCAAGCTCATCTTTGGACAAGCCTATAAGTTCTGTTTTTTCCATATTTATTTACTGCTTTTACATTTATTGGTAATAGCGCGATAAGCACTGCTAAAACCATCAAGAGAGTATGTATCTTTAGTTTGAGTCCCTTTGCTTGATGTTCCGTGAACGACCATACGACTCCCTCGTTTCATCGCATCAACAATTTCTTTATCAACTTTTTCACTTACAGACCAAGCTTTATCTCCACTGGTGAATAAACGATCAAAAGTTTGAGCTCCGATTTTTATGGTTACTTTTGCATCGTTTTTATAGGTATAACCAGCGTTGATGTTGACAACATCAAAACTTTTTTCAGACGGACGATGAGTTACCACAGCATAAATATCTCCGCGGCGGCTATATTTTCCTTCATCTTTTTTAGGAGCTGACGCCATATAACAAACCGGGCCGGCTTTATCCCGATAATAATAGGCTACCCAGTCGCCATATTCCCCAATCATTTGCGGCGCCTCGGCTTTAGCAAAGCTAACACCGCTTAATACATATGCTAATCCGGCTAAAATACAAAGTTTTTTCATTCTACATACTCACATTTAATTAATTTTAAGACAATAATAATTGCAAAATATATAAAAACTGTTAATTTCAAAAAAAATTTAGGATGTGCAATGATTAAAGACAACTATTTGGATGTTTCAAAACTTATTAAAGATAAAAAAGTTCTGAAACTGTTTAAAATTGTTGAACAAAATGGCGGGGTTCTGCGTTTTGTCGGTGGTGCTGTTCGCGATACGCTTATGAATATTCCTGCCGGAGACCTTGACTTGGCAACAGATTTATCTCCGGATGAATTGGTAGAAGCTTGTGAAGATAATGGTCTTAAAACGGTTCCTATCGGGATTAAATTTGGTACCGTCGGTGTCGTTTTGGATGATAAAGTGGTCGAAATAACCTCCTTGCGTCGCGATGTCAAAACTGATGGGCGGCATGCTGAAATTGAGTTTACGGATAACTGGGAAGAAGATGCTTCTCGTCGTGATTTAACGATTAATGCCGTTTATGCTGATGAAAAAGGAAATGTCTTTGATTATTATAACGGAATTGCTGATCTGGAAGCGGGTGTTGTTCGTTTTATTGGGCATCCCAGTCAACGAATTAAGGAAGATTATTTAAGAATTTTGCGCTTTTTCCGTTTTTATTCCTTGTTTGGAAAAGGAGAAATCAACTCTAAAGCTCTGCAAGCCTGCATTGAAAACAGTGATGGATTGGCCGCTCTTTCTATGGAAAGAATCCGTGATGAAATGTTTAAAATTCTGCTGACCCCTAATGTTGTCAAAACATTGCAAATCATGATAGACAACCACATTTTGGAATACATTATGCCGGTTCCTAAACATATGGATAAACTGGCATTTCTATCTCATTTGGTTGATGAAGAGCATATTCCGCACCGCGCTTTACGCAGATTATTTGTTATTTACCAACCAGATATTGCTTTAGCTGAAAATCTGGCTTTACGCCTGCGTTTGAGCAAAAAGGAAAAACAGCTTTTTATTGATTTAGCAACACATAATGTTGAGCTAGATTGCTTTTTGAATAACAAAAGCTTGGCAAAACTTGTTTATTTGCACGGTAAAGAATTTTGTAAAGAAAAATTGCTCTTGTTGCTTTCTGAAAAACAAGAAAAAATTTCCGGTATCTCATCTTTAATGTCAAAAATTAATGATTTCGAATTTGCTGAATTTCCACTTAAGGGGCGTGATATTATGGAACAAGGAATTGATGATCCCAGAAATATCAGCTCTGTTCTGAAAGAATTGGAAAAGACTTGGATTGATAGTGATTTTTCATTAACAAAGGAAGAACTTTTAGAGCGACGTCAGGATTTTAACAAAGTATCTTATCTTGTTTCGTAATGTCCTTTTTGAAAAAACGAAGTTTGAGAATGAGCCTCTTGAATTCTGTCTTTGTTTTTTTCTTGTTGTACAGATTTTATAAATCCGTCAAAATCATGCACTAATTTTGTATCCATTCCCGCATCGCTTAACCAAGATTGAACTCTTTCTTTGTTTTCCGGCGTTGTTAAAACTGCATATAATCTATCCGGTTCTGTAAAATCAATATTGTCTGTTATCATTTTAGCGCCTTCATCTTTATTTCGAGCCCTCATAACAAACACGCATCCGGCAGGAAGATATCCGTTTTCAGCAGTTAAATCCGTATAGGTATCTATCGTTGTGCTTAAAGAGTCTTTTGTTGTCACAGAAACTTGACCTTCTGCATCATAAGAAGTTTCGAAACCTAAGCGATCGGCCGAAGATGATATTCCTTTACTTTCTATAATTTTTTGCGCGTAATATATCGGTGTTCCGTGGAAAAGCAAATCCATATCTTCCGGTATCGCTTGCTGTACTTTGTCTGAAAATTCTTTTTTTTGCCTTAAACGATATGTCATATCATCTTGATTGTCCGGCCGCAAAAATTGACATATTAGTTTTTCTTTTTCTGCGGCATGTTGAGCGCTCTTAAAGGCAAGCTCTTTCTGTTTTAATACATCCTTATATTTTGGCTCTTGTTTGGCCGCCTCACCATTTAAATAATCACTATATTGCGCTTTTTTTATTTTGTAGCGTGTTTCCAACAATTTTACTCTTTTCTCTATATTGGCTTTATATGCTTCATAACCTCCATTTGAAAAATCCATTGTATACTCTCCCAGAGAAAACTTATTCCTTCTTATAATTGTATCATTTTTTTGATATCCTTTCAATGTTAAAAAAAATCTTGCATTTTACGATAAATATCATTATAAGGAATTTGTTCTTGGGGTTGTAGCTCAGTTGGGAGAGCGCTTGAATGGCATTCAAGAGGTCAGGGGTTCAATTCCCCTTAGCTCCACCATTTTATTTAATAAAAACAGATACTTGAAAGAAAGTATCTGTTTTCTTTTTTATCCCAAAATCAAAAAAATTCTCATTTTTCATAAAATCATATAACTATTTGAAATTACATAAAAATATAATGTTATGAAATCTTACAAACCATAACATTTGCCCCAATTTTGCCCCAAAATTTTAAAAAAAATTACCCTCCAACCCTTGACAAATTTAACATAATAACATATAATTATAATAACAAAAAAACATAAAAATATATTAAGAGAGGTATTATGGAAGATTGTAATATTATTTGTATGAATGATGGAATGAAAAGTTGGATATTCCAAAGAAAAGACACAGAGAATTTTTATCTGTGTATCTCCAAATATATGGAAAGATTTAGAAAATCACTCAAAACAAACAACATCTATGAAGCAAGGAAGAAATCCTATGAAATCATAGAATCATTTGAAAAAGGATTTTATCAGTATCCTTTATTCAAAAATGTTGCTAATGAGTATTTAAAAACAATGGCAAACAAGGAAACCCAAAAATTCTATAAAGGAAGATTAGAGGCAGTTTTTTACCCCTTTTTTAATGGCAAAAAAATCAATGAAATTGATTCAAAACTAATCTACACCTTACAAAATAAAAGGTTGGCAACTGTTACACCTCAAACCATCAATAAAGAAATGGTTGTTCTCAAACAAATTTTAAAATTTGCTACAAAAATGAGATATATTGAAGAAATGCCAGAGGTTGAAAAAATAAAAGAACAGAAAAAGAAAAGAAATGCTTTTACAGCAAAAGAAATTGATGAAATCCTTACAACTGCCAAGAAAAGAACTGAAATCAAGAACAGAAGAACAAAGTATGATAGAACAATCTTGTATCTGTTTATGAGATTTTTGCTTGAAACAGGTTGTAGAGAGGGAGAAGTAAAGAGCATTTCATTCTTGGGAATCAATAATGATACAGCACAATTAACTAAATCTAAAACAAAGATTAGAGAAATCTTTTTAAATGATGAAGCATTGAAAATCATTGAAGAACTCAAAAATTTGTATAAAGCATACAATATTGAAATTACAGAGGATAGTTTTTTATTCCTAAATTACAAAGGCAATCAATTACAGACCCCAAGAAATGCTTTTAATAACTTGCTAAAAGAAACCTCTATGAAAAATAGATTAGGGAAAAATGAATTAACATTATATTCTTTTAGACATTCTTATATCAGTGAGAAAATAAAGAAAAATGTTTCATATAATGCCATTAAAACACAATGTGGAAACTCAATCAAAATGATTGAAAGCAATTATAACCATTTGGACATTCATTCTGTTAAAGATGAATTAAAATAAGATTATCCACAATCATATTATTATAATTACATATTAACATATTTTTCCCAAATCTTTCAAATTGAATCTACAATTTTTAGGTGTTTTAATATCCTCAACAATATTATTTTAAAGGGGTATTAAATGGGAAAAGTGTGTTCTTTTTTAGGCAATGATTATAAATTTACAGCAACAGAGACAAAAAGAAAAATCATAAAAGAAAAACTAAAAGAACAAATTATCAACCTAATCAAAAATGAAAATGTAGATACTTTTTTAGTGGGTGAAAAAGGTTATTATGAAAAAGATTCTTATGATACTGTTTTAGAAGTTAAAGAACTTTACCCCCAGATAAATGTTGTTTTAGTAATCTCATCAATTAGAGATCTCCAAGATGTAGGTGAAGATGATAGCAACCATATCCACAAAAAAAGATATTGTGATGACTTTATATTCCCTGATAAAGCAGCAGTTGGATATAAAAGATGGTGTATTGTTCACAGAAACAATTACATCATTGAAAATACAGATTTTATTATTGGATACAACAAATATGAGGGTAGAGCATACCAGTTCATCAAAAAAGCAAAAAATAAAGGTGTTCAGATCATAGAATTAACAGAACTTTATGATTTTTAACAAATCAATTTTTTAAAATAATCAATTCTCCAAACCTCAATGATAAATACCATTGTTAAAATGGAAGTTGAGACAATGGTATTTTAGCACAATTACATCACAAGATTTAAAAACCCTTTGAAACTGAAAGGGTAGTTAAATCTTTTACTTAAATATTATTGAAAAAATGACCTAAAATATGGTAAAATATTATTGAAAAACAAAGAGAAAATATAAATGAGAAATATGAAGAACAATGATATAGACAACAATTATTTGAAAGACATTGTGCTAAATCATAATCTAAATGATACAAAATGTTATATCAAAATTGATGATAAACAGATTGATGAAACAACTGATTTATCAAATATTCCAGAACAACAATATTTTATATCAATAAACCCCAAAAAACACATATCCAGCAATAAACTAAAAGAGATATTAAAGTATTCATACAGAAGATACAGCAGATATAAATTAGGCAAAAATTATGATCTGAAAGATTATCCCATCAAGTTGGATATTGTTTTAGAAAAATCAAACAATGATGTAAATTTTAATCATTTTCACATCATTACTCAAACAATGCCTATAAATGATTTTATAATCTTTTTAGCAATAATTTACCTGTATATGACCCAAGAAATACCCCACATTGATATTTTAGCAGAGAATTGCCCAGAACAATTAAATGCCCTAACCTATGCCCTAAAAATCCAGCAGAAAAATGGTAAAATCATTGAAAAAAGAGATGATGTAGAATTTTTTGATGAAACAAGTTTATAATAAAAGGAATTACTATGAATACAAAAAACAAACCTAATCCAGAAACTAATTCACCAGATTTTTTTATAAAACAAAGAAAAGTAAAAAGAGAGCAATTAAGAAAATCAACTGATAAATCCCAGAAGCAAAGATTAAGAAAAGAGATTAAACAATCACAGATAGAGGAATTGAAGCAGAAACAAATTGAGATACAAAAACAACAGCAAGACATAAAAGAATATGCTTATAAATGGATTGGTGAATTGGATAAGTTATTCCAAAAAATTGGAATAACCAAGAGCAGCAGAGAATTGTGTGAAAGATACAATAAATCACCTTGTTATTTTCCAAGTATGAAGAAAAATAACAATTTCCCAAGTTTAGATACAATAAATTTAATCATCTATGATTTAGAGAATTTACAGCAAAATTTAGATGTGATTTTGCCAGAAGAAGAGAATAAAAAACTTGTTAAATCCCTTTTTCAAATCCTACTTTCAAAATTTAAAAAACTTCAAATTAGAGTTTTACCTAATTTTTAGACAAGGATTTAATAATACTTTTAGATGTTCTTTTTATTTTCAAAAGTATTGTTAAAACTGATACCAAAGTTTGATTTTCCAAGGCTTTCAGAGGAATTTTAACTCCATCAATTACAATCATAATTTTCTCCAAATAATTTTTTAAAATAATCAATAATATTTACCAATTATTATTGATTATAATTTTATGATGTTATAATATTATAATAGTATGTAAATATGAAAGTTAAAAAATATGGAAGATTTAAAAAAAATGTTTGTTGAAACAACAAATAAAGAAATAAAAATTGATCCTAAAACAATTCAACACAGAATTGGCAATTTTAAGATTGCTAAACCTGTAAAAGCAAAATTAACCCCAGAGGATAAATTCAAAGGTTTAATGATTAAAGGGTTGGAAAAACAACTCCAATATATTCAAGCAGATATAGAAGGGTTCTTCTCTTCTGCCATCATCAAAAGATGGTACAAATCAACAGAGGATAAAAAAGGTTTTTACTGTTTTCTTAAATTCCAAAACAAACCAATTCCCTATTTAGAGGAAGGGGCAACTGCCTTGATTGCCAACAATTTAAATGAGGTTAAAACCATTTATCAAAACCTAAAACAAGAGATTGAGAGCAATTTTGAGTTTGTAAAATATTTGTTTGAATTAACAAAAACAATGAGTATTGCCACCAGAGGGGGCAAGAGATAGCATAAAATAAAGTAGGAAATTAAGCAAAAAGCATTGATAATAAAATAATAGAAACCAAAATTATCAAAGCATATTTGCCAATTTGACATTGAATATGCCAATGCCATTTGATTGTTGCCAAACTTGCTCCACAATGCCTACAATACCCACAACTATCATCATCAAAGGGGAAAGGAATTTCCCCTTTTCCACACACTGGACAAGTAATAGTAAAAATACTGATATTTGCCATCTCCACCCCTAAAAATTCAAAGCATTAACAGCATTTTTTAACATTGTTGGATTTTGCTGATAATACCCCATTGTTGTTTGAATTGATTTGTGATTGACTAATTTGGATACAATTTGGATTGCTACCCCTTTATCACATAAACCAGTAATAAAAGACCTTCTGCCAGAGTGAGACCTTGCCTTTGTTAGACCACACTTATCATAAACTTGTCTAAAAATTCTAATTATTGATTCTTTACATAAATTTCTGTTTGTTTTTTGTGATTGTAAAAGGTAATCATCACCTTTGATAAATGGTTTAACTGATTTTAACCATTTGTAATATGTTTCAAGTTCTTTCTTCATCATATCATTTAAATAATATTCAGCAGTTGAATTGAATTTGTTTTTATCTTTTCCAAGTACAATTTTATCAAATACCTTGCCTTTTTCATCATACACATCAACAATCTGGATTTTCCAGATATTACACACCCTCATACCACCAGCATAAGATAACAAGAACATAATTCTATTTCTTTGTGGGTTCTCCAATGTCTTAATCATATTCAAAACATTTTTCACATCACATTCTTTTAAAATTTCTGCCTTACCAATCATTTTTCAACCTTTCATATTTTAATGTTATCATATTATTATAATTACATAATAACATAACATTAAAATAAGTCAAGAAAAATCTTTATTAAAAATATTAAAATAAAACAATAAATTAGCAATAAATGCTATACTTTATTAAAAGTATAACATTATGGATTTATGATTCATAAAAACATAGAAACATAGTTGAAAAAGAACATTTGCCCCAATTCTGCCCCAAAAGAATTTTTTAGTTTTTATGCTTGACAAATTACACAAAATCAAATAATTACACCCCTAAAAGCAAGGTGCTGAATATGGCATTCAAGAGGTCAGGGGTTCGATTCCCCTCAGCTCCACCAGTTTCATTCAAAGACCATTATCCTTTTTTGGGATGTGGTCTTTTTGTTTGACAATTGTTGCTTAGCGTTTATATTGAAGCTCTATTACTTATTATTTTAAAATTATAGCTTATGAAAAAACTTGATTATGTCGTTTATCCCAGTAATGAGCCAACAATCTCCGTAAAAGATGACAGCTACGGCGGCGCGCATGAATATCATGTCAAAAAAAGCAAAGGGTTCAACCAAGGGCAAGTCGATTACACTGAAGAAGAAGTTGTCTTGCAGTTTGTTTATAAAGACGAAAATGCAGAAACCATTGCCGGCTTGCAAAATGAACAACTTGTGTATGTTCTGAAAGACAGGATAGAAAAGCTGAATGCCCGCTTCCCGTCGCCATGTAATGAAGAAATGTTGAATGCTCTTAATCTTTTTTTGGATGCATCTCGCCGCCGCGTAGAGGAGCGCTTAAATAGAGATGTTCTGGGAAAAGTCGAAAAGTAATTTAACAAAAGAGCTGAAAGAACAGCTCTTTTTTTTATGAATAAAAAAGCTGTTTTTTCTTAAATTATCAACATTTACAAATTTTTAATTGATTATTTGCTATTTTTGATACTTAGATAAACAGAGAGATTTTTTATAAGGAGAAAAACATGGACTTAGAAGAATTAAAAAAGCTTTTGAACAAAGAAAAGGCTTTGGAAATTTTCAATAAATATTTTGTTGAATATTTAAAAACTCAATACACAAACTTTAACGGTCGCGCAAGTCGTCCTGATTATTGGTATTTTATTTTGTGCGTATTGGCAATCAGCCTTGTTTTGGCTATTATTGATGCAGTTATTGGTGTTCGTTTGTTCACTTCAATCTTTTCTTTTGCTATTTTAATTCCCAGTGTTGGTTTGGGCGTTCGTCGTTTGCATGATCTCGGCAAACCCGGCTGGTGGTATTTTATGGTTTTGGTTCCTTTGGTAGGCGCTATTGCTTTGCTGGTTCTGTTCTGCATGAAAGGTGAAGATAAAGCCAATGCTTATGGCGAACCTGTAAAATAAGAGATATTTTAATAAATAAAAAGAGCCTCGTTTTTTAACGAGGCTTTTTTGTGGGAATTTTGTTAGAAAGGGTCATTATCAAATTCCAGAGTTCGAAAAATATTTTTCAGCTCTCGAGTAACCCAAAAGTAGCATACGGCGAAGAATAAAATGATAATGCCAACTATTCCTCCGACAATTAAAAGAATTGTTTTCATAAGTTTGTGTTTTTAATAATGTGATACTAATTATTCTTTATAAAAAGCATCATACGCGGATTATTTTTTTTTGCAAGAAATATTATGAATCGCTTTGAAAGCGTTTTTTAAAGCCACTTTTACAGCCAACTGCCCAACTCATTTGCAGTTCTTTCTCTCCGGTTGACTTTTCCTTTTGTTCATTGACGATTTTAAAATCTTGACGCTGATAAAAATAAATGGCTTTTGTGTTTTTTGTAAAAACATTCAGGTTTAAGTGAGAACGCCGCCGACGTATATAGGTTAGTAGTTTTTTACCGATTTTTCGCCCTTGAAACTGTGGGGCTACAAATAAAGCGCCGATATAATTGTTTTCCATCAAGCTGATAAACCCTTTTAGCTGATGTTTATCTTCAAAAACATAGGTTTCAGAATTAGGAAGATAATCTCGCATAACGGATTTTTGCATACTACGCCAATAATCATCAGCAATAAAATCATGAACCTCCAAACTTGCTTTCAACCATAAATCAGCAAGCTTTATGTAATCTTGGGCATTCGCTTTTCTAATCATCAGATGTCCAAATCATCAACAAATTTTGCGTGTTCAACAATAAATTTAAATCTGGTTTCAGGATTCTTACCCATAAGGCGTTCAACCTGTCTGCGAGTTTCAAAAGCATCCTCTTTGCCTTCTTCGGTATTGGTGTTCGGCAATAAAACACGAAGCAACATGCGGTTTTTCTTATCCATGGTTGTTTCTTTAAGCTGTTGCGCGCTCATTTCGCCCAAGCCTTTGAAACGGCTGATGTCAGGTTTGGTGTTGCCTTTGATTTCTTTAGCTAAAATACGGTCTTTATCGTCATCGTCCAAGGCGTAATAATTTTTACCGCCGGCAGCGATTTTATACAGAGGCGGTGTTG
>CAYLIN010000022.1:0-15141 GCA_964383725.1 uncultured Azospirillaceae bacterium
ATCTGCGGACACCAGAATGGGGTGATTTGCTTGATTATACTATGGCTCAGGCTTTAGTTGAGGATCTGAAAGTTCCCATGAATATTGATGAAGCTACTGCAAAAGTAAGAGAATCTTACTCTATTTATAGAAATGGGGGAGAAATTTTTTATCGTGATTATGGTGTTAATCCGGCTGATTTGTTCTATGCTTATCATAAAAGAAAACCGGTTGAGAAAATTACCGCATATCCTAATTTATTAGAAAAAATTAAAAAAGTTCCGGCTGAACAATATATTTTTACAGCAAGCGATCGCTACGCTTCTGAAAAAATTTTGAAACATATCGGTTTATATGACTTTTTTAAAGATAGATTTTATTCTGTTGAAGATTTTGGTGTTTTTAAGAAAAACGAAAGTTCCGATGTTTATCTTCGCTATTGTGAAAAAATTGGTGTAAAACCTCAGGATTGCGTCTTTGTTGATGACAGCTATTCTAATTTGGAATACGCAAAAGAAGTCGGTATGACAACAGTTAGAATATATTATAAAAACAATTCAGCCAAAGGTATGACGTTTATTGATTATGCTTATAAAGGGGCTGAAAGCTTTTTGGATGATATTATTAAATAAGACAGTTTAGTCTTTTGTTTGGCAGATATTTTGTTCAAAATTGTAGTTTTTGTGATTATCCAGTTTGCTTTGCTCGGTCAATAATTCTTGTTTAAAAGCTTCTATTAAAGGGGCTAATTTACTGTTATATTTTTGCGTTAATCTGGTTGTGCTGTTGTCTATTTCCGTTAAGACAGAGATGTGTTCCGGTGAAATGGTTTTAACTATTTGTTTGAGAGCACGGTGAAACATGGGTAAAAAGTAGTCGAGAGCGGCTTTGTTTATTTGTTGATGGGTTTGTTCATGACGCAAAACAACATTATATTCGCAAGAATCTTTGATTATTTGGTTGGAAATATAAATTGTTGGATCTGAAAACCCTATAAAGACTTTTATGCTTGTAGGAACAACGCAAATATCATAATT
The DNA here is from genome assembly GCA_964383725.1 of uncultured Azospirillaceae bacterium. Classification (GTDB taxonomy): domain Bacteria; phylum Pseudomonadota; class Alphaproteobacteria; order RF32; family CAG-239; genus CAZU01. The sequence goes on from CAYLIN010000022.1 coordinate 1,017, forward strand.
TGTGTAAATTTTTCCGATGGTGTTGACGGCTATTTCCCAAGAAACATTTGTGGTGGCAAGACCGGAAGCAAAAAGTCCCTTTTCTGAAATGCCATGCTTGGCTGCTATATCCGTAATTTGTTGATTGTTTTTGGAGTGATCGTATTTTAGGTTTCCATAAGAGGTTGATAGTTCAATTGTTGGAATTGTGGCCGCTTGCATGCAATCAAAAGCTTGCACTTTTTCTGGTGAAAGAAGTGTTGTGTGGAAAAATATTAATATAAAAAAAAGTTTTTTCATGTAATCTAGTTTATGTAAGATTAGTTAAATTATAGTTACACGGGGAAAACATGAAGAGAGGAACACTGTTTTTATTTTTATTCTCGTTTGTTTCCGGACAAGTTCAAGCTGCAGATACTTATGTTCGTAAGCAAATTAAGCCGAATTTTTTTGTTCCTGAGCAGATTGTTTCTCCGCAAGAAAAGTTACCTATGCCTCAATATACAAAAGGACAGGAAGAAACTATAAAAGCTGTTAAACCACAAGCGGCACGTCGTATGACGACAGATAATACTGAAGAGAATACGGTTTCTATTGACGATGTTATGTTGAGCAGTCGCCGTCATGGTGTTGATTATCAGCAAAAATATGATGATTATATAAATGATTTGAAACAAATCAGTTCAACGGGAAAAATTCCGGAAAATAAAGATTTGCAGGCTGATTTAGAAAAAATGACAACAGATGACCGGTTTGTTATAAAAACAAAGCCCCATCAATCTTATGATTTTCATAATGATAGATTTGATAGGGCTTTGTATACTGTTTTGAGCAGTGATTAAGATTCTATGGCATAAATTTCTTTAACAATCCAAGTATTGTTTTTGTTGGTCATAATGTAAATGATGTTTCCGTTGCAGAGACCAAACCAGTTTCCATTACATGTACTTTGTGTATAGACTTCTACAGTGCCATCAGGTAATGGTTTTAATTTGTTTACTTTATAGGATTGCGATGTCGGTCGTTGAAGGTTTTCATCGTTAAGAAAAACAAATTTGGGCATTGCATTTTTTGCTTGTTCACAATCGCTGAATTCCGGGTTTATGGTGCACTTGATGCTGGTGTTTATTGCGCAAATAATCTCGCTGGATTCATCGCAACCCGATGTTAACGTGTTTAGGTCAAAGGAATAAACTTTTTCGCTTATATCAACATCTATTTTTGCTTGGGTTGTTGTTTCTTGTTGTTTTTCTTCTTTTTTGAAACAAGAGGTGATAAGCAATGTGCAGCAAGCAATCAAAAACAGTTTTTTCATTATTGTTTCCTTAATATGATTTCGGTTGTCGTTAATATAGTCGTCGGAAATTTTTTTGACCAGCTTTATTTGAGTTTTTTTATGGGATTATTCTTCCTCATCTTCAAACTCATCATCAGTATCTTCATTCGGGTCATAGTCGATTCCCAACTTGGAGAGCATATCATCGTTGATGTCTTCGCGTTGGGCAACAATCCAATCAGGAACGTTCGGTGATGGTGGCAGAGCAGCCAGAGCTTTCATCTTTTTATCCAGATACCATCTCGGAGAATCAGCCATAATCGGACGATCGATAGAACTTTGCATTAAAACAACTTGTTTTAACATCGGCAAACTGAGGAGTTGCGTGGTGGTAATAACAGAAACCCCCTGAAGTTGATAGCTGACATTTTTAGCAAAAGGATTGCTTGATTTACTAAAACCTTCTTGTTTTGAAAAAGAAGTGGTTTGAACTGTTTTGTTACCAATCATTTTTGAGAAACGTTGAGCTGTTACCTCGTTGTTTTGTGATAAGATAACTTTACAGGCGGTGGTAGAAATAACGGTTTCCAAGTCATCTTTACCATATTTACCGGAAATTTGTCCCAAGTCTTGTCCGATTAGCAGATACGACACTTTTTGACCACGACCGACGGCCGGTCCGTCAATGACAGCTTTTAATTTAGGCATGGTTGGAAACTCGTCCATTACAAACAGGGTCGAGAATGGTCCCATAACGCCGTCTGACGGGTTTTTAAATTTAGGTGGGTTAGCGATAAGATAGGATGACATTAAGTCAATGAAGGTTCCTGAAATCACACTTAATGCACGTGCATCAACTTGGTTTACGGACAGATAAACAGAAATGGGCTTAAATTCACCGGTAATAGGGTCTTTTAAACCGCGCAAATCACGGAAGCTGATGTCACTAAAACTGGTTCGGGCAACAACGGCGGAGTTTTTGAAAATACCGATACCGGCAAAAGCAGTAGACATAACAGAACCACGTTCTTTATCCGGCATAGAGCTCAATTGGCTTAATTCTACGATACATCGTGGGGAATAGCCAAATTTGCGGGCTTCAGTAATCGCTTCTTCTAACAAATCGCGCATAGGATCTGCCATGGCAGCCATTTGATCCCCTTCATCTAAGCGACGTTTGATGTCTTGAGATTGTTTAATTTGTGCCTCTGTAATCCATTCCAGAATCATAGCAATACATGATTCGTGACCAATCCATTTTTCAGGGAGAAGAGCCCAAGTTCCGATAGGTAAATAGTTATCGATGTTTAAGTTGCCGGAGCGCAGATTTTGCATGGCGCGAGAAGCCATAGGATCATTCATATCCTGATAATAACCTTCAAGTACCTTTTTATCTTCTTCATCAAGTTTGCCTTCGTAAATGCGACCGATGAAGTAGTCGTTGGCACGAGCTCGTTCACATTTTGAAACGATGAAGTGAATGAAGCCGGTTAAGGCTGCACGACCGGTTTGTGACCAGTGAGGGTCGGCGCCGCCTTTAGGGTCTTCAACCAAGACGTTACACATAGAATCAACATACATATCACGAGCCGGTCCCGGTGCCGGAACAGCTCCCGGTGATAACGGATTCCAGCTTGGGTAATAAATACCTTCGGCAGGATTGTCTTCCATACCCCAGTTGATGATGAAAACAGGGCCGACTTTAGCACGAGCTCCGGAAGTTGAATAACATAATTCCGGTTTGGGATCGTTTACAATGATACTGAGTGTCGGAGAATTGAAAATCGTCGGAATAACTACGCCGGCTGTTTTACCGGTACCCGGAGGAGCGCAGCATAGTGTTGCCAGTGTTTCTTTTAACATCAAAAGCTTGCCGTTGAATTTGCCGACAACCTGACAAAATCCGTCAAAGCCGAGCAAAGCCATTTTTTTGATGTCTTTTTCCGTTGCCAGACGAGCAGAACCATGAATGTTTGATTGAAAACGATAAGGATTTCCTGCAATTCCAAAGATAATAATGACTGGAAAACTAATAACCGGCAGAATAGGAATCCACAATCCGAAAGAAAACGGACCTTGGTAATTGGTAAGTTGTTTCATCCATGTCCAATATCTGGAAAAAAGATAGTTTGGTTTATTGAATACCAATGAAAAATATTTAGAAACGTCATTGAGTGTATCTTTTGAAAAACCTGAACCAATTAAGTAGCCCAAGGGCATTGCAGCCAAGGCTAAGATAATGGTGATAACTATTGCCAGAATAAATGTCAAAACCATCCATCGGACGGCGTTGTCATATTCTTCCCATTCTTCTCCTCTGTTGGACATTCTTTTTTAACCTTTATGCAATATTGCGAATTAGTTTTTTCATTTTTTCAAATTTATCAGGTGCGATTTTTTCTTCAGCATCTTCCAAAGTTTTAGCAAACAGTTTTAATTCTTTTGGTGTGCCTCGGTCAATACGCGTTACGTTGATGTTCATTCCGTCCCATATTTCAAACATATCTTCCGCATTAATAATATTGCCGATTTGTTCAATGACATAGGCAGTTATTTCAAAGTTTAAATCAGCTTCGGTTAATTTGTCCTTAAGAATTTGTCTGGCAAGGTCAATTTTTCTAACAGGGGAAATACGGTGAGAACTTTCTGAAAACCATAAAGGTTCTTCATCATTAAAGCGTTCTTCATCCGCAAGCCAATCTCCGGGTTCTTTATCATTTAAGCAAATACAGAGTTGAGTGTTTGATAATCCGATAAAGTCTATTAGTGTATTTTTTATTGTAATGCCGGAGATAACTTCGTATCCTTTCTGTTTAATGACTTCAAGAGTAGAGTTTGAAGGTCCTTTAGATGCTGTGGGTTGAGATTTGTTTTCCTTGTTTGTTTGTTTATTTTTTTCTCTTTGAGGTTTGTTTACCGGTTTTTCTTCAACGAGTTTTTCTTCGGTTTTTTCTGTTTCTTTAGGTTTGTCATCAAACAGGTCAAAATCGAAGTCAATATTGTTGTCATCAAATTCAAATAGAGAGTGATTGAATTGAGGTGTTGTCGGAGCCGGTTCCGGAGTTGGTATTGCCGGAGCAAGAGGTCTTGGTGTGGAAGGGGGTGATTTTTTTGCATTTGTTTTTGCCGGTGATGAAATATTATTTCCATCTTGAACAGGACGCAGGTTGCGAGGACGCACTTCTTTATATGATTTTTTCTTTTTAACAACTTTAACGCTGGCTGTTTTAGCAATTTTTTCAAGCGGGTTACCGAATATTTTGTTAAATATTTTTAAGGGCATTTTTAACAATAAAGTACAGAATTTTTCCCACTCTAACATGCTTAAAGCTGCCCAGCCGCTCAGCCATAACGGGATAAATGTTAAGATAATGAGAATAAAGGCCCATTCTTTAGGGGCATCAATCACCCAACCGGAAAGCCAAAGTTTCCATGCATATTCCCAGTGAGAGGAACGAAAAATATCAAAATGCCAGTTTGTAAGCAATATGACACGTATCCCTTCCAGAAAGAAAATACTCCAGAAGATGCCGACAAAAGCAATACGCATCAATATTATAAACTGTTTCAAAGAAAAGTAACTCCTTGGTTTTGTTTTGAAATGTTATCTTAAAATGGTTAATAACTCTTTATTGTTTGTTGAGTGAATTTATTTTTTCCTGAATGTTTTTTCTTATATCCGAAACTTCTTTGACTTTTTCAGGTTTTATCGAATTTATTTCGTTTTTTATAATTTCAACATCATTTCCTGATGCTCCTATGTTTTTAAGCGAAACAGAAGATGATTTTTTTAGTCTTTTGATGACGTGATTGTTGTAAACTGTATATGGCCAAATTAAAATAGAAGTATAATTTTGGCGATTGAGAAAATGCCATCCCCATCCCCATAAGACAGGTATCAGCAATAAATTTAACAGAAAAAGGTAGTCTTTTGCTGTTTTTATTGTTCCTCCCGCTTGCCAGAAGGAGCTTATGGTTTTCCAGCTACGTTTGGAAAGCATATTAAAGTTCCAAGCGACGATGAGCTCTGAATTGCTGAAAAGGATGAATACATATGTCCAAGCAAGCCCAATAAGAGCCAGGCGGATAGTTTTGAATATTTTCTTTAGTATTTTCATCTTCCTTCATCAATTCTGGGGCCTACAGTAGGACCCTCTCTGTGGGAGGGATTTGTTCCTCGAGACTTATCTTTTGGTTTGCGATTGTCAAAATTCTTTCTGCGCTGATCATTCTTTTCTTTGTCGGCGTTAAGAGCTTCGATTTCGTCTTTTACTTTTGAACTGTCGGGCATTTTATCGTTATCTATAGCACTTCCGAGGGTTCTTGGTTCGCGCTCACTTTGGCGTGATGGATAGAGCATTCCATTTAAAGTGTCAAGAGCTTTGTTTTCCGGCTGTATTCCTTTTTCATTATATTTACCGTTTTTGGTATTACTGTGAGCTGTTTCTAAAGCTTTGTTTGATTCTTTTATAAAGTCATTCCAATCCGGATATTTTTCTTTTAATTTTCTGTCCTCCTCCGTTTGGGGGTTTTTATATCTTCCATATGTTGCATAAAAGAGTTTTTTTGCTTCAGCTTTATAAAGCTCTGTTTCTCTTGCGGTTCTTGCTTTTTCGTCATCCGTCATGTTTCTGGCATCAGCAATGTTAAGATAGTTTTTATCTTTTTGTTTGTTATGAATAACCATAGCTGCTGCATAGTTTTGAGTGAACAGTTTTTCTTGGGTAATCATTGTTGCCATGCTTTCTGCAATCATGGGTATTTGATTGCCCATTTCAAGGATTTGATTTTGGTTTTTTGTTTTAGCTAATTCTTGAAAGGCGCGAAGATGTTTTTGGATGTTGTCAGGAATATTTGCCTCATTCAAAGATTTAAATGTTTTTGGACCATCTTCTGTTTCTAATTGTATTTCGCCATCCAGTCTTCCGATAAGGGCACGAGAAAGGAGGGTATTAAAGTTTTTTTGGTTTGTTTTTTGTTTTTTATGAAGTTCTTTTTCATTTTTTAATTGACGATAACCGACGGCTTTGGTGAAGAGGGTTGTTTGGTCATCATTTTTACCACACCCTAAAACAGTAGATACATTTTTCGGAAAATTTTTAATTCCGCTTATCACCGTGTCAGCTGTCGGTTCTACAGCTTTATGGTAAACGTATGAGCATCCCCTATACAATCCTTCACCAACCCAATCACAAACATATCCGCCGGCCCAGTTGGCAAACTTAAGGATAATATCTTTCATCATATAATTAATGATGTCGCCCTCTTGGATTTCCAGAGGTTTATGCTCTCTATCTGTTTCTTTTTCGTCTTCGTCTTTTTTTATCTTGCCTGTATTTTTTTGGGCTGTGGGAGGGATATCACAAGGAACTGTTACATGGTCTCGCATATGTTCTTCTATTTCTTCCGGAGTTTTATTTAGAAGAAAATCTGCATCATTTACGCTGAAATTTTCATTATTATTAACACGAAGGGATGTTTCTTCGTTGGTTTGAATGGAGGATGGGCCTTCGTTGACACGAAGAGTGGTTTGATCTTGAGTGTTTGGAGTAGCTCCGACTACCGGAGCTTCCCCTCTGCCTTTTTCCTGTGGTAAAGGTTTGTCCCGGGTTTCCTGTATTGTCTTTTTTACTTTCTCTCTGGTATCATTTGCTACACTCATCTTAATCCCCTCTTTTCAATACAAGCTTATTCTTTATTATAGCAAGATAATTCTGTTTTGTCTATATTTTTGTAAATTTGGTTATCTATGCTTTTAGGTTCTTTAGAAAATTTCCTATTTCTTTGTTAATTCGAATACCGTCTTCCGGTTTTGGTTTTATCATACCGAAGAAGCGAGGTTTGAGTTTATCAACTTCAATAGGTGCAAAAGTGGCCGGATTGTTTTCTAAGATTTTCTTAGCTCCTTCCGGATCTTTTTTTGCTGTTTTGAAGTAGTTATTTACCAAACGTTCTGCATCTATGGGGAATTTTTTCTTTTTTATTTCTTCAATGTAACGGCGTTTGGTTTCAATTTGGCGTTGGTGTTCTTCATAAATACGGCGTTCAATTTTGCGTTTTTTGGCTTTGGCTTTACGCAGGTTGTATGCAATTTCACAGCTTTCCATTTCTATCAATATTTCAACATAAGAAATCAAAGCCATTTGGAGGCTGTTTTCGGTTGTTTTTTCTGCAAAATCAAGAATTTGTTCATCTGTTGCGCCTTGGGGTAAACCGGAAAGACGTACCGGTTGTGCCTGAAGCATAAGCTCCCAGCAGTTGACGATGTCTTTGGATGCTATGCGACCACTGGATGGTCGAAATCTTGGATAAATTTCTTGTGCGCTAAATGAAAATTCCGGCATGTTTAGATTGGCTTTTTGAGCTAATTCTGAAACAGCGTTTATAAAATTAGTAAATGCATCATAGAGGCGACGTTCTTCCTGATAAAGGTTTTTGACGATTTCTTCGTCGTCAGACAAGGAAATCGTTAGAGGTTTTTGATTTTTTGCTGCTTCCAGCAGTTCTTCCTGAGTATCATTAGCCTCTTGAATTTGGTTGTTGATGAAGTCATCAAGAAGCTTATCAAAATCGCTTTCATTTGAGTTGTTATTTGTTTTTTCAATATCCAATTCTATATCTGAGGGAATAAAATCAGTATTGAGAAGTTCTTCATCAAGGTTAAATTCAGAATCAGTCATGTTCTTTTCCTGTTAAGTATATGGTTGTTTCTGTTTTTCCTGTTTCAGGATTAAAAATAATGATACGATCAGAAAGTCCGCCGTTTTTAATCAGAAAAATCAGTTTTTCTTGGTTTGTTTTGCATTCAGCGATAACACTGCCTGTTGGTTGTTCTAAAGAAAATGTGGTTTGAACAGGAGAGGTTTGTTTGGTTTTTTTGTAGATTTCACCAAACAAAAGCAGTGTTCCGAAAATCAATAAAAAAGTTAGAAGGCAAACAACGGTTTTTATGATTTTCAGCTTGTCCATTTTTATCTCTCTTGCAAGTTGTCTATTTATTTATTATAGTTCAAAAAGGTTTTTTATAAAGAATTAAAATGATTGATTTAGATAATAGTAACACAGTAATAGTTAATAAAAGTTATAACGGTTGGCGTATTGATAAATTTTTGGTTGTGAGCTTTCCTGATATTTCGCGCTCACAAATACAACGTTTGTTAAAAGACGGAAATGTGACCAGAAACGGGGATGTTGTTGCCGATAGTTCAACCAAGGTGAAGGAAAACGAGGTTTATTCTTTAGTTATTCCGGAGCCTGTTGATGCCATTCCTCAGCCGGAAGATATTGCTCTGGATGTTGTTTATGAAGATGATGATTTGATTGTTGTCAATAAACCGTTCGGAATGACGGTTCATCCTGCTCCCGGAGCTCCAAACGGGACGCTGGTTAATGCTTTGTTGTTTCATTGTCAGGGAAATTTGTCCGGTATCGGTGGGGTTAAACGTCCGGGGATTGTTCATCGAATCGATAAAGACACATCTGGTTTATTGGTTGTTGCTAAAAATGATATGACACACAAAGCATTAAGCGCACAATTTTCCGAACATTCAATTGAGCGAACATATTATGCGGTGGTTTTTGGGGTGTTGTCACCTATGGAAGGACGGATAGAATCTTTAATTGGACGGAGTCCTTATGATAGGAAAAAAATGGCGGTCGTTCGTAAAAATGGGAAAAATGCTGTAACCAATTATAAAACCTTAAAAATTTTTGGAAATTTTGCTAGTTTGGTTCAATGTCGTTTGGAAACCGGACGGACACATCAGATCCGAGTCCATTTGAGCTCAAAAGGTTGTTCTTTGGTGGGCGAACAGTTGTATGGAAAAAATAAAAAAATCGAGTCGAAAAGCGTTTCAGAAGATGTTAGGGATTTTGTGAATTCTTTTGCCAGACAAGCGTTACATGCGAAATCTTTGGGCTTTGTTCATCCGCGAAACGGTAAGTTTATGCAGTTTGATTCCGAATTGCCGGAAGATTTTTTACACTTGCTTGCGACTCTCGAGAAAATATAGTTTAGAGAGCACGCTAAAACTTTTTGCTAGGTTGTGTCTTTTTTCAAAATATTTAATCCTCACCACTGTCGATTTATTATGTTGCGGACTAGGGACTAGGACTACTCAGTTTTTAACCCAAAACAGGAGTGTTATCATGGAAAACCCTCTCGCATTAAACGGAATTGACTTTTCACCTGAAATTAATATGGTTCGCTATCTACAGCGAATTAGACAGTATCCAATCCTTTCACAAGAAGATGAGTATAAGCTTGCGGTTAAGTATCAGGAAACGAAAGATCCTGAAATTGCAAAAATATTAGTTACATCGCATTTGCGTCTTGTGGTTAAGGTTGTTTCAAAATATAAAGGTTATGGTTTGCCCACTTCGGAAATGATTTCTGAAGGGAATATCGGTTTGCTTTATGCTATTGAGAAATTTGAACCGGAAAAAGGTTTTCGTTTCTCAACCTATGCTCTTTGGTGGATTAAGGCTTCTGTTCAGAAGTATATTCTTAATTCGTGGTCTTTGGTTAAAATAGGAACAACGGCCGCTCAAAAAAAGTTGTTTTTTAATTTACGAAAAATAAAGAACAAATTGAATTTGACTGATGATAGAGAAATGTCACCGCAAATTTTGCGTGGGATCGCCTGTTCTTTGGATGTGAGTGTTCAAGAAGTGACGGATATGAATATGCGCCTTAAAGCTCATGACGGATCACTGAATACAATTGTTGACGCTTCATCTGAAAAGGGGAGCGAATGGATGGATTTTATTGCTGATAATAAACCGAATCAAGAGGATATTTTGGTTTATAGTGATACTATGCGTTATCGTCGCAAGTTGTTTAATGATGCGCTGATTTGTTTGAACAAAAGAGAAAAAGACATTTTATTTAAACGTCGTTTGAGCGATAAAGCCGTTACTTTAGATGATTTGAGCAGGACATATAATATTTCTAAGGAACGCGTTCGCCAAATTGAGCTTAATTCAATTAAGAAAATTAAAAAGACTATAGGTCTTCCTGTTTAGAAATATAAAGCCCAGAAGGGGCTTTTTATTTTTTAGAGGCAGAGGCTTTTTCTGTTATGCCATTTCCCCATTCTGCAGTCAATTTTTCAAGTTTGTTTTCAATACTTTTGATTCGTCGTTGAGTGGAGGATCTTGATAGGTTTACAAATATATTGGGGAGGTCGTAGTATAAAATCATACCTAAAGCTGCGCATCCCAGCATTATCAGAAGATTAAAAATATTGTGACGAATGGTGAAAGGTTCAGGAGCACCAATTTGGTTGATAAGGTTGGTTAAGCAAATAAACACTCCGGTTAAATTAAAGCAACCAACGATAATGAGCTTGTTACCATTATGGGAATCGGTAATCAAAATAGTGATTGTTGGTAATAATCCAATCATGATAATTAGAGCAGCCGGAAAGGTTGCTATAATTAAAATTGTAAGTGCCGTGATTAAAACCCCTTTTTGAATCCAAGAAAGTTTTTTGGCAGGAGCAGAAGATGATGTTTTTTTTCGTCGTATCATTGCATAATCCAGTGTATTAAGCTATAGATGAAAGCTGTTATCATTGATAAGGTTGCTAAAACTCCTGCAAAACGCCAAGCGAGTTCTTTAGATTCTTCATCCAGTTTAATGCTTCCACTTATAATTCTGTTTTTTTCAGACGTCAGCAAGTTGATTTCTTTTAGAGCTTTTGTATATTCGGTTTTATCTTTTTGGCGGGCGTTTTCATTTTCAAGAACTTCATATAAGTCAATGATTTTTCCGCTTTTTGATGTTTTAATTAATTCATGTTCCAAATATTTTTGATATTTTAGATTGTGATATGTCCAAATGATCGTTTTGGCAATGTTGAGCAACCATTGTGTTAGGTTGTAAACATGGACCGGTCCATGTTTGTTTTGAATGTTTGCATATAGGCGGATGATGGCACTGTTTTGCATATTTTCTTGTTTTGAATTTAAATCGGTTAAAATACCATCAATTTTTGGCCCCATTTTACACCGTAAATATGCGATAATGTTTTTATCATAAGGTATACGGTCTTTGAATTGCGGATAATTTTTATTTAGAGAGCGGATTAAACGAGATGGTGTATTGATAAAATCACCATTTGTTAATGAACTGGTGCAAGGTAGATCCTCATCAAAATCGTACATAATTCGGTCAATTCCATAACCAAAGTCTTTTCTGTTTATGTAAATTTTGAATTCATTGCTGTTAGACGGAGCTCGCAATGTCGGTTGTTCCTGATACCAAGATTTTATTAGGTCTTCTGAGAGTAAACTATAGAAATCTGTCAGGCTTAGTCCATTTTTGAGATGGTAAAAAATAGCTTTTGGCAAACCATCGGGAAAGAGATAAATGTTTCCCATTTTAATTGGTAAAGTGTGATCAAGCAGGATACATATTTGTGATATAAGGTTGAAATTGATATCATGATTTTCTGTATGCTGCTGGATTAATTTTGCTATTTTGGTATGAAGTTTTTCATTACCCATTCCATTTTTTATCCAATCCAACAGTTTTCCGTTGCGAATAATTTCTAACGCTTCATCCGGTGTTGATAGTAAGGCAATGGCGATGGTTTTTGCTGAGTAAAGTTTTTCTCCGTTGATAGTCAGGGAACGGACAGAACGTTCACTGGTTTCATTTATCGTACCGCCTTTTCCTTCCAAAAAGTTGTTAATTTGTATGTAACTCCAACGGCTTTCTTCTGCGTCTAGAAGCATTCCTTTTAGGCAAGTTACGTATTGGCTGGGAATTTTTTCGCCGTTTGTTAAAGCTTGGTACGAACCTTTTTTTAGTTTTATCCGTAAAAGTTCAGGGGTTGAAAGATCCTGTTGGATGTTTTTTTGAAGCACAATGGATAGCATTGTGACACCGATAGCATAAATATCGTCAGGTGGATTACCGTTTCCTCGTCCTTGGGGAAGAGCCAAAAGATTTTCGATTGTTTCGTATTCGTTTGGTTGGTAAAGAGAGGGAAAACTTGCCGCGCAATCTCCAATAACGATTTCTCGGCAACTTGAATCATTGTAAAAAAGATTGTCCGGTCTGATTGCGCGATGTGTTATGTTGTATTGTTTCAGAGTTTCTGTCGCACTAATCAGAGATAATAAATTTGATTTGAACTTGTCAAAGTCAGCTTTGGTAAAAGCGTTTTCTGGATGAAAATCAGATACTTTTGGCCCTTTGGGTTGATTGTAAATCAATGCCATGTTTTGGGTTTTTGTTTTTGGAAAGTCAACGACACCATAGTCTACCAACTTTAAAAGACTTGGGTGTTCAATGGATTTTAGATAGGATAAAATTGAAAGGCGCGGCGGGTAATCATTGTTGCAGATAAGGGCGAAAAGCTCTCTTTGGGGGCTTGTTTTGTCTTGTGCTTTAAATGCAATTGCACCATTCGTATCAAATTGAGGTAAGGGCGAGTTAAAATCAATTTCAAAACGCTCTTTTACCAGAAAAATATTTTTTTCGGGTTCAGAATTTGTTTCTTGTTTATTTTGCTCGTCTTCGTCAGCCATTTTGAAAAACTTTCAAATTTTATTCAATTAGTGTTCAGTTTATATTAATTTTATTAATAAACTGCAAATATTTAGGCGTTGTTTTTTTAGAAAAGTGGTTTTAGTATGAAAAAAAGATAAGAAATGGAAAAAGATGTTAAATACGCGCGAACTTATTAATCAAAATAGTTTGGAAGGCAGTGGAACCTTTGTTCAGGATTCCTCTGTGGATGTGTCTGTTCTTAAACAAGCCCATCAACATCATGTTGATTTGGATTCGTTGGAGGATTTTACGACTGTTTTGGAGAAACAAGATGAAATGCCGATAAAAAAAGCATCTTCTTTTTGTGATGAATGGATGACACTTGATGTTCGTTTAGGAGAAATGGCGGACAGTGTTTTTGAGGCTTCGGGAAATGTTATAATCATTGTTTGTGATGATAATGTTGTTTATTTTAATAAAAGAGCTCGTATTGTTTTGGGTTTGGATGATTTTAAGAGCGGGATAGGTGAAAAGTTTTTAAGCTTTGTAGAACAAAATGACTGGGCTTTGTTGACAGATAATATCGGTGATATGCTGATGTCAAAGAAGGTTGTCGATATCCATCTTAGAGCTGTTAATAATAAGATTGTGCCTATGGCTTTTTCTGCTGTTTATCTTACTGATTCTTCACATTTTTCTTTTATTTTGGTTGGGCAGGATGTGTCGAAACCGGAGCAGTTTAAGTTGAATGGTTTGTATGATGAATTGACGTCTTTGCCTACCTTCTTTTTGTTTGAAGATCGTTTGCAAGTGGCAATTAATACGGAAAACAGTAAAGAAGATTCCGATGTTAAGCGAAAAATGGCTGTTGTGGCTTTGAATATTGATAATCTTTCTTTGTTTCAGCAATTAAATTTAGCAGATTTGATGTATAAAATGTTATCACATCAATTGGTTTTGACTTTGAAAAAAAATAGTACTATTGCTCGCGGATTGAAGTATTCTTTTTGGATGTTATTACCTGATGTGACTGATGAAAAAGAGGTTATCGGAGAGATTGAAAAAATTAAAACCGTTTTAAATGTCGGAATTGCTGATAAATTTATTCATTATGAGTTGAAATATAGTTTAGGTATTAGTTTATATCCTCAGACAGCTCTGTCTGCGAAAAAGTTAATTCAACAAACTATTTCTGCTTTAAAACAAGCTCAGAAGCAAGGTGAAAACAGAGTTGTCTTTTTTGAAGATAAGTAAAAAGCCCTCCATTTTTGGAGGGCTTTTTACTTATCGGCGGTCACCGAATAATCTTAACAGTGCCATGAACATATTGATAAAATCAAGATATAATTCTAAAGCACCGACAATAGCTT